>CAZALU010000028.1:0-37920 GCA_964486075.1 uncultured Verrucomicrobiota bacterium | reverse complement strand
TGGGTTCCCTTAGAACTTCGTCTCGCATTGTTACGTTATTTATCTGAAACACTATGGGAAGTTCTGGATTGATAATTTCTTTATCGCATCCATTGAAAAACACCTGCTGATCTCTGCGTTCTTTGTGATCTTTGCAGTTGATACGCCTTAATAACATGCAATGAAACAATGTCTTACAAACATCACGGGAGTCCTGCTGGCAACGGGCCTGCTGTTGATATCGGGCTGTTCAAAACAGCCGAAGCCGGATGCGCCGGCTGGCGCCGGCGGCCAGATCACCATCTCCGGAGCGTGGGCGCTTTATCCCATGCTGCTCAAATGGTCGGAGGAATACCGAAAAATCCACCCGGCGGCGCGGATCGACATTGCCGCTGGCGGAGCCGGGAAAGGCATGGTCGATGCCCTGGCGCGGATCGTCGATCTGGGCATGGTCTCGCGTAAAATTCACCCGATCGAAATCGAGAAAGGCGCCTGGTGGGTATCCGTGGTAAAAGACGCGGTTGCACCGACGATGAACAACGACAACCCTCTGCGCGACGTCATCTTCAAACGCGGCATGACACGCGACGATCTCGCGGGCATCTGGATTACCGGCCAGACCACTTCTTGGCATACGCGAAGCGCCGACGGCACTGATGCAGACAGACCCATGCATGTTTATACCCGCTCGGACGCCTGCGGGGCCTCGGAAACATGGGCCGAATATCTCGGCGGTAACCAGCAGGATCTTCAGGGCATCGGGGTTTATGGCGATCCGGGCCTAGCCGAGGCCGTCCGCAAGGACCAACTTGGCATCGGCTATAATAACATCAATTTTGTTTATGACGCTAAAACCAAACTTCCGGTCGCCGGGCTGACGCTCATCCCGATCGACATCGACGCCAATGGCCGGATCGACTCGCCTGAAAATTTTTATGCGACCCTCGATGAGCTGATCAGGGCCATTGCCGACGGACGCTACCCGAGCCCGCCGGCCAGGGCTTTGCACCTGGTTTCCGGCGGGGCCCCTTCCAATCCGGCCGTGATCGAATTTCTGCGCTGGATCCTGACGGACGGGCAGCGCTACGTGCCGGAAGCGGGTTATATCAATTTATCAGACGAAGAATTGGCAACGGAGCTGCGGAAGCTGTCCGGCGACAAGTAGTTGTCCGGCTCAGGCGGATGCCGGACTCCACCATCGACGTGGGTGGAGCGCGTTGTCCCTAACGCGCTACCCGGCTGCGATGCTGCAAAACGAAAAAACAGCTTCAGCGTTGCAAACCCCGAGATGTATAACTCGCGTTGAGCTACGAGTAAGACATGGCCCCGAGCATACGACAGTTACAGGATCGGATAGGTGCCGGGATTATGCTGATCCTGAGCCTGTGCTCCGTCCTGATCCTGGCGCTGATGGCTTGGGGCCTGATCGCGAAGTCGGCCCCCATTCTATCCGTGCAGCCGCTGGGCAAGCTCTTGTTTTCCTCGACCTGGAATCCCCTACGGGGCGAATTCGGATTCCTGCCCTTCCTGGCGGGAACACTGTGGGTTGTTGGCATGGCCACGCTGATCGCGGTTCCAATCTCGATCCTGACGGCGATCTTTCTTTCGGAATACGCCGGGCGGGGCATAAAAAAAATCGTTTACCCGTTGCTTGATTTGCTGGCCGGTATTCCGTCGGTGGTTTACGGAGTCTGGGGGATGCTGGCAATCGTGCCGCTCATCAAGAACCACGCGGCCACGCTCGGCCGGAACTTCTCGGCGGGCTATTGCGTTCTGACGGCCGGTATTGTCCTGGCAGTCATGATTTTTCCGGTGATTATCAATATCTGTGTCGAAGTACTCGGCCTGGTGCCGTGCGAGCTGCGCGAGGCCTCGCTGGCGCTGGGCGCCACGAAATGGCAGACGATCAAGCGGGTGGTGCTGCGCAAAGCCTTGCCGGGGATATTGGCGGCCAACGCGCTGGGCATGTCGCGTGCGTTTGGCGAAACCATGGCCGTGCTGATGGTGGCCGGCAATGTCGTACGTTCGCCGCGCTCGATTTTGGACCCGGCCTACCCTCTGCCGGCCCTGATCGCCAATAATTATGGTGAAATGATGTCGATCCCGCTCTACGATTCCGCTCTTTTTTTTGCGGCGCTGCTGCTGTTTGCAGTGGTACTGGGTTTCAGCCTGTTTTCGCGGCTGGTGCTCAGCCAAATAGGGCAAAGAATAAGGGCAATATGAAAAACAGGCTGGAAGAATATGTGTTCCTGGCGCTGATGGCGCTGGCAACAGCCATCATCGCCGGGAGCCTGCTGTGGATCCTGGGCGTGCTCGTGGTCAAGGGCCTGCCCGCCCTGAGCTTGGATATGCTGACCCGAGCGCCGTCCGGCGGTTATTATCTCGGCGGCCGGGGCGGCGTGTTGAACGCGATTATCGGGTCGCTCCTGCTGGCATCCGGCGCCACGCTGGCGGCGCTTGTGTGCGGCGCGCCGGTGGCTTTATATCTGAATATTTATAAGTCAAGGCGCTCCCGGCTGGCTGCCGCCGCACGGCTGGCGCTGGACGCCCTGGCCGGAGTGCCCTCGATCGTTTACGGAGCGTTCGGATTTGCGATCATGCTGGTCCTGGGATTAAAAGCGTCACTCCTGGGCGGCATCCTGGCCGTAAGCCTGCTGATCATGCCCGGCATGATCAGGGCTATTGATGAGATGATCCGCCTGCTGCCTGCCGAGCTGCTGGAGGCCTCCTACGCCGTGGGGGCCAATCGCCTGGAGACGATCTTGAAAGTGGTCGTCCGCCAGACCTTGCCGGGCATCATCAGCGCGGTATTGCTGGCATTCGGGCGCGCGATCGGGGACGCTGCCGCCGTGCTGTTCACCGCCGGGTTCACCGATCGGATTTCCTGCTCCCTACTGGAGCCGGTCGCCACTCTGCCGCTGGCAATTTTTTTTCAGCTCGGCTCGCCGCTGGCTGAAGTGCAGCAACGCGCTTACGCCGGTGCGCTGATCCTGACCGTCATGATTTTGGGTTTGAGTCTGTCGGCCCGCTGCCTGGCTTCGAAATGCGCCCGGCACATGGTAAAATAATATCTATAGCATTCCAGATAAGCAACAACCTGGTGTACAATCTTGAACTGAAGAAGGGAGATTAACCGCAAAGAAAGCATAGAACGCAAAGTTTAGCCCGATCTTTCTCTGTGATCTTTGCGATCTTTTGCGGTTAATCATCCGGACAGCCGTCATGGAAGACAAAACTCATATCCGGGTCGAGAACTTGAATGTGCGCTACGGCGCTATGCCCGCGCTGAAGAATATCAACCTGGCCATCCCAGCCCGCAAAATCACGGCTATCCTGGGGCCGTCGGGATGCGGTAAGACAACACTCTTAAGGTGCTTCAACCGCCTGATCGATACGGCGGACAATGTCCGGGTAACCGGCCGGGTGTTGCTGAACGGCGAGAACATCTTCGAGCCCGGAACGGATGTCACCGGTATCCGTAAAAAAATGGGGCTTCTTTCCCAGCGTCCGTATCCTCTGCCGATGTCGATTTACGACAACATCGCCTATGGCCCGCGCATTCACGGGCGGTACCGCAAGCTGGAGCTGGATCAGATCGTCGAAAAATATCTACGCCTGGCCCATCTCTGGAACGAGGTGCGCGAGCGCCTGGCGGAGCCGGCAGCCTGTCTTTCGATCGGACAGCAACAGCGGCTTTGCCTGGCGCGCGGCCTGGCCGTGGAGCCGGAAATCATCCTGGCGGATGAACCCACTTCGGCCCTGGACCCCCTCTCCAGTCGCAACATCGAGGAGCGCTTCATGGAGCTGAAGGACCGTTATACCATTGTACTTGTCACGCACATTCTAAGGCAGGCCCGCCGCCTGGCCGACCATGTGGCTTTTGTTTATCTTGGCGAATTGATCGAACAGGGCCCGGCGGAAGAAGTTTTTGAGCGCCCGCGGGCGGAGATCACCCGCGAATACATGCGCGGCGCGATCAGTTAGGAAATTTTCGGCGGGCGAAAATTTATCTGCGTTCCGCGCCGGGAAACTAATAACAACTCCCCTCCTTGGAGGGGCCGGGGGTGGGTCGGTCAATACCATCTTTGTAGCCGCGACCGCTGGGCGCGGTCTTGGCCAACGAAGACCGACATCAACGATGTCGGCTACAGACAGAGTGAACGCTCCGTCCGGATTGCGGCGAACTTACCTTTTATGGTAGTCTTGTTGAACGAATGGCTGAACAGATGGGTGGAGCGCCATCCCTAACGCGCTTTGAGATAATTATGAAAACAGGAACAAAGCCAGTCAAAAAACAACCTCGGATGCGGCCAGCCGTGCTGTGGTTCACCGGGCTTTCCGGCTCCGGCAAAAGCACGATTGCCGACCGGGTAGCCAAGGAACTGGTGCGGCGCGGCCTTGAAATCGAGCGGCTTGACGGCGATCAATTGCGCGATTTATTCCCCGGCATAGGTTTCACCCGACCGGAACGTGAAGGACACTTGAAGCGCATCGGCCATATGGTCGCCCTGCTGGAAAAACACGGCGTCACAGTCGTTGCTTCCTTTGTTTCACCCTATGCCGCATCGCGTCGATTCATCCGGAAGCAATGCCGAAATTTCGTGGAAATATTCGTGGCGACGCCGCTGGCGGTTTGCGAACGCCGGGATCCCAAGGGCCTTTACCGTAAGGCCCGGCAAGGCACCTTGAAGCATTTTACAGGCATCAGCGATCCCTACGAGGCGCCCAGGAACCCGGAAATTATCCTCGACACCTCCCATTTGACGTTGGCCGCGGCCTGCAAGATTGTGTTGAATCACCTGGCAAAGCATTAGTATATGACAACCATCGGCTATTCTATTCCCCATCTGCGCCAGCTTGAGGCGGAAAGCATTTTTATCCTGCGCGAAGTGGCCGCCGAGTCCGAACGGCCCGTGATGCTTTATTCGGCGGGCAAGGATTCTTCCGTCATGCTGCGCCTGGCGCAGAAGGCTTTTCATCCGGGCAAGATTCCCTTTCCGCTCCTGCACGTGGATACCGGCTACAAGTTCCGCGCGATGTACGAATTCCGGGATAAGCTGGTCCAGGACATCGGAGCGGAGCTGATCGTTTACAAGCATCGGCAGGCGGACAAGATCAATCCTTTCGATTACGGTACGCAAAAATGCTGTGCTGTGCTCAAAACCCAGGCGCTGCTGGAAGCCTTGAAAGCTGGAAAATATGATGCGGCCTTTGGCGGGGCGCGACGCGAGGAAGAGAAATCACGCGCCAAGGAGCGGGTTTTGTCATTCCGGGACGAGTTCGGACAGTGGGACCCCAAAAACCAGCGCCCGGAACTATGGAATCTTTATAACGCCAAGGTCAACACAGGCGAGTCCATCCGGGTCTTCCCCCTCTCCAACTGGACCGAACTCGATATCTGGCTGTATATCCATGCCGAACGGATTTCCGTGGTGCCGCTGTATTTCGCGCGAGAACAGGAAATGGTGGTCCGGGATGACCAGCTTATTTCGTTGGATGGGCCGGTGCCCCTCAAAGAGAATGAAAAGCCGGAACTGGTGCTTTGTCGGTTCCGAACGCTGGGCTGTTACCCCTGCACCGGCGCCATCCGGTCAGCCGCAAAAACAACTTTGGAAATCATCGCCGAGCTGATGGCCATGCATATCTCGGAACGCTCGACCCGAGTGATTGATCACGACGCCGAGGGCTCCATGGAAACCAAGAAAAAACAGGGGTATTTTTAACCCATGAACATTGACCAATTAATGGCTGAGAACGACCGCAAGGAGCTACTGCGCTTCTCGACGGCAGGCAGCATTGACGATGGCAAGTCAACGCTCATCGGTCGCTTGCTCTACGATTCGCGGAATATCCATTCCGATCAGTTACGGACGGTTCGCAAGGTCTCCCGGGAACAAGCGTCCCCGGAAAAGATCGATTTTGCCCTGCTCACGGACGGGCTGAAGGCCGAACGCGAGCAAGGCATCACGATCGACGTCGCTTACCGCTACTTTTCTACCCTTCGCCGCAAGTTTATTATTGCCGACACTCCGGGCCACGTGCAATACACCCGCAACATGGCTACTGGTGCCTCCACGGCCAACCTCTCGATTGTGCTGATCGATGCGCGCCACGGAGTGCTGCAGCAAACTCGCCGCCATGCCTTCATCACCTCCCTGCTGGGCGTGCCCCATCTTATCGTGGCGGTTAACAAGATGGACCTGGTGGGTTATTCCGAAGAGATCTTCCGACAGATCCGCCAGGATTTTACGGACTTCGCCGGCAAGTTGTCCATGCCCGACATCCGCTTTATTCCGGTAAGCGCCCTGATTGGCGACAACGTGGCGGAGCGTTCCGGGCGTATGCCATGGTACAATGGAGAATCTTTGCTGGAGATCCTGGAGAACGTCTATATCGCCGGCGATCGCAACCTGATCGACTTGCGCCTGCCGATCCAGAGCGTGCTCCGTCCCGACCATAACTTCCGGGGCTACTGCGGCCAGGTCGTCTCCGGAATCATCCGCCGGGGCGAGGAAATCATGGTGCTCCCCTCCCGTAAGATCAGCCGGGTGAAATCAATTGCGACCTATAACGGCGAAACGGACTGCGCTTTTCCGCCGCTGTCCGTAACCCTGACCCTCGAAGATGAAATAGACATTAGCCGGGGCGATCTGATTGTGCACCGCCACAATGTACCAACGTGTGAGAGGCGTTTCGAGGCCATGATGGTGTGGCTAAGCGAAACTGATATGGATCTTCACACGTCTTACTTCGTCAAGCACACCACCCAACTGACGCGTCTCCGAATCGATGAAGTGCGCTACAAGACCGAGGTGGAATCCCTGCAGCGCTCCGGCGCAGGTCCGCTGGCCTTGAACGAAATCGGGCGCATCGTATTCACCTCCATGACGCCCCTGTTTTACGATTCCTATTCCAAGAACCGCGCCACGGGCAGTTTTATCCTGATCGACCCTCTCAGTAACCATACCGTGGCCGCCGGCATGATCATCGACCGCGAACCGGCGGATCGGTTGCCATCGCGAATCATCGGCTCGGAGACCGCCCGCTCGGTGTTGATGCGTAATGACAGCCGGATCACCGCGCAGCAACGCGTGCGTCAGTGGCAACAGCAGCCGGCTACCATCTGGCTCACCGGGCTGGTCGGATCGGGCAAAACGCGCCTGGCCTATGCCCTCGAAAAAAAGCTTTTTACTCTGGGCGCGGTCTGCCTGGTTCTCGACGGCGAAAACGTGCGCCTGGGCGTCAGCCGGGAGCTGGATTTCAGCTTCGGCGGGCGCGCCGAGCATCTGCGGCGGGTGGCCGAGATTGCGCGGCTGGCGAACGACTCGGGCCTGATCGTGATCTGCGCCTTCACGTCGCCGGATGCGAAACTGCGGGGGCAAGTCGCTGAAATTATCGGGCATGAGCGCTTTGTGGAAACCTACCTGGAAGCGTCGGCGGACTGGTGTGCCAAACAGGACGCGACCGGTCTATACGCTCGGGCGCAGCGCGGCGAGTTGAAAAACCTGGCCGGGGTGCATGCGGCCTATGATATTCCCGACCGGCCGGACCTGGTCCTGCCGATCGAGAAAATAGCCGTGTCCGCCGCCGTGGATCGCATCCTCGACCGGCTGCGTAAACGGGGGATTTTCCCGGTGCGACGGAAGTGAGGCGTTGGGCACCGGCAGCGGAAGTAGAGTGTTTCAGACAAATAACGTAACAATGCGAGACGAAGTTCTAAGGGAACCCACCCCTATCCCCTCCAAGGAGGGGAACTGATTGGTTTGCAATATCTTATCCCCTCCCTGGAGGGGCGAGGGGTGGGGTCCTTGGGTCCTCGGAAGTTAATTACCTGAACATCTATAGAAGCGGCGCCCCCGTCGCTTCAGCCAGGACCGGAATGGCAGGAGACGGCTCACGCAAAGGCGCCAAGTCAAGCAGAAAGAGGATAACGTTTTGATTCCTGCTTGGCGGACTTGGCGGCTTGACGTGAACTCCTCCGAAGCGTAGAAGCGACGGCCAGCCGAGGACACGGAAAGCGACGAGGGCGTCGCTTCCACTTTTTTCAACCGCAGGGAGTCGGTCTGTGTTAAAACCCGCAATTCATCCGCTACGGCAACCCCGCCTGGTTCTGGCTTCGGCCTCGGCGCGACGTCGAAAAATACTGACCGCGCTGGGCGTGGCATTTGACGTGGCAATTCCGGAAGTCACGGAAGTGCTTTATGAATTCGACGCCCGGCGCACGGCGCGCGAAAATGCCGCCCACAAGAGCGCCTGGTGCCGGGCGCGGTTTCCCAACCGTCATTCGCTGGCCGCGGATACGCTCATCGAATTCGAGGGCCGCTGCATCGCCAAGGCCGGCACGCTGGAAGAGGCTGAATCCTTCCTGCGGATGTTCTCCGGCAAAACCCACCTGGTCTATACGGTCGTCGCCATGGCCCGTCCGCGGTCCGAACCGGAAATAATCCTGGCGGAATCCGCAGTGCGCTTCCGGTCGTTGCACACAGAGGAAGTCCATGACTATATCGTTCGCGTGAACCCCCTCGACCGGGCCGGTGCCTACGACATAGATGAATTGGGTGAAATGCTGATCGAGTCCTATAGCGGGTCGCACACGAACATCATGGGGTTGCCCGAGGAAATAGTGGCCGACTGGCTGAAGCGGGAGCAATTGATATGATCAAGCCACTCCATATCGGCGCCGTGACGGTGAACTTCCCGGTCCTGCTGGCACCCATGGCCGGGTATACCGACGCCGTCATGCGCGGCCTGGCCCGGCGCTATCATTGCGGCATGGCGTTTACGGAAATGGCCAATGTTGATGGCCTCGTGCGCCAATCGAAGCCAACAGCGCATATCCTTGACGCCGCGCCCGGGGAACAACCCTTGGCGGCCCATATCTACGGAACTAAACCGGAGGCTCTGGCCCAAGCCGCCGCTATTATCGAACAGATGGGCTGTTTCCAGGCCATTGACCTGAACTGCGGTTGCCCGGTAGCCAAGATTGTAGCCAGGGGCGCCGGCGCCGGCCTGATGAAGCATCCGGAAAAAATAGCGGAGATTGTCCGAATCCTAACGCGAACGGTTGCCCTGCCGATAACCGTAAAAACCCGGTTGGGAGCAACACCCGACAGCATTAACATTGCTGAGATTGCGCAAGCGGTGGAAGAAAACGGTGGCAGCGCGATCACGATTCATGCCCGGTGTGTCGATGCCCGCCATGCCGGACCGGCGAACTGGGCGGCGCTGGCGCGCGTCAAATCCGAACGTAAGATCCCGGTGATCGGCAACGGCGGCGTGAGATCAGCAGATGACGCCCGGCGGATGCTGGCCGAGACTGGAGTGGATGGCGTTATGATCGGCCAGGCGGCGATCGGGAATCCATGGATTTTCCAGGAAACTTGGGAGGTTCTGCACGGCCGGCAGCCGGCCCCGCATTCGGTCTTGGAGCACCGGGCGGTCATTGAGGAGCACCTGCGTCTGCTCATAGCCCACAACGCGCAGGCCACTCTGGCCGGCCGGCGTCCGCGGCATAGCAACGCCGAGCGGGATGCCGTGCTCCATTTCCGGGCCCACCTGGCCGGCTATATCCGAGGCTTCAAACAGAGCTCTGTCTGGCGGCGCAAACTATCCACTTTGCAAGGCCTGGACGACGTTCTGGAGATGCTGGAAGAACTGCGGGCTGCTCCCGGCTTCAACCGACTGGAAGACTGAGCTCTTTTTCGCTCAGCGCCTTTTTTCCGTAAGGCGCGTAAGCGCCTTTTCATCCAGCCGGCAGAGTTGGATGATGGAAGTCAGGTCGGCGGCTGATTCCGAAAGATGGCCGGGCAGTGGCTCCAAGCGGGCAGCCAGTTCGAGGGCCATGCTCAGGGCCATGCAGCAATTGCGGATGAACTCCCGACGGCAGGTTAGCCCGTCCTCCGGATCGCCCTCGGTGCGCAGCATGTGGCAGTCGAATTCGACCACGCCCTTCCAGCCCAGGCGCTCCAGTACCTGGAACATGAAAGCGGTCTCTTTCAGGCCCTCGGGACCGACCAGCGGTGGAAAATCGTTGTCGAACTGGGCTTTGATCTGGTTGCCGAGATGCAGGAACGTCAGCTTTTTGAGGCTGACGAGATAAGTGACGGTCATCACGGCGTTCATCAGGGCCATGCTCTCGTGCTGGAGTAGTTCCGGGTTGACCCCCCAGAAACCGGGATGTTTCAGCTTGCCACAAATGAAACCGGCGGCATGGCCGGCGGTCGGCAGAAACATCTGGCCGCGGGGCTCGTTCGGCTTGGGCTCGATCGTGCCGCCAATATAATTCTTGAGCCGCTTGGCCTTTATATAATCCACCGTGTGATCCAGGCCGTCCGCCAAGCGGCGATAGACCTGGTTCCAATCCGTGGCGGCATAGACTTCGAACCCGTCGCGCGCCACCCAGTAGGTGAAATAGCTGGCGCCCAAGCGACTGCCCATGCGCAGGGTGCGCTCGACCTTAAGCCGGGCCAGTTTGCGGATGGCCGCATCCGGATTCGTCAATCCGCCGCGGCGAAACAATGGATTGCCGTGCAGGCTGCAGGTGGCAGTGTTGACGCGCAGGCCGGCCTGATCCAAGCGTCGCTTGACGGCATCCAAGGTCCGGGATGTTTCGCTGTTGGCGGAGAGGTCGTCATCCGGCTGTTCCGGATTCCAAGGCACCAAGTCGTCGTCGTGGAAGCTGGTGGCCTCAATTATGCCGCCGCGGGCTGCCTCAGCCAGCAGGTCGGCGACCTGTACGGACTCGACAGGCGGCAGCACTGTGCCGCCGAACGGGTCGCCAAGCGGATTGCCCACGCACCAGAAAGGCATCGAACGCAGAGTGACCGGACCGACATTGAACGGTTTCAACTTAGCCATGTTGTTTTCTCCTTTATGTTAGCCGACGAATTCGCCGGATTTGACAGATTTCTCAGACATCCACCAGCCCTTTGCAGTCGGGGTAGCCGGAGCAGCCCCAGAATTGTTTTCCGGCTCTCTGGCCTTTTTGGGCGGTGCGCAGAACCATGGCTTTGCCGCAGGCGGGGCACACAGGAATTGAATCCGAAGGATCCGACCGATCCGGCGGATGAGTTGCCTTCTTGCGGTTGCGTTCGGCGAGGCGCGCGGCGGCAAGCTGCTCGCTGTAGCCGCCGTCTTCTACGAACTGCGCCTCCAGCGCCGCGATTTGTTTGTCGAGCAAGTAGTTGGTCTGGTTGATGAGGCACAGCAGGGCATTCGCTCGGATGGCGGGGTCCTCGTGATCGAGCCATTGGGCATAGAGCGCGTAGCGCTGCTCATCGGTCAAATCCGACAGATCCGTCGGATCTGCCTGATTCTGCCGCCCCACCCGCCGCACGGCCATGGCGTCGGGGGAATCCGGTTCCCACTTCTTCAGGCGGCGCTGCCGCAGAAAGTCTTCAAAGTCGAGCAGAAGCTCCTCCAGGCTGGAGCGGGCAACGTTGACCAGCCGGAGCTCGGTCTGCGAGGAAGTAGCGGAGGCGCGGCTTCCCTCGGCGATATTCTGCCGGCCGCTGCGCGCGGCCTGGATCATCTGGTCGTTCGTGCGCGAGCGCGGTTCCAAAAAGCGCTCGCAGAACCAGTAGGTCGCGTCGTAAATGATGGTGGCCGTCTGAAAACTGCGCAACTCGCGATAGCCTCCACAGGGCCTGATCTTTGCCATGGCCTCCTCATTTCTTCGGCTGGGCAGGCGCCGGCCCAGGGGGCGGTATGCCGGATTTAGGCGGCTCGGTGCCGGCCGGTCCAGCGGATGCCGCTTTGTCGCCGGCCACCTTACCCAGGTATTCGGGCAGATCCAGGCCCACCTGGCGCGCCAGCTCGTGCATCGGCGGCAGAGCGCCCATGATTTTCTTGCCGAGGCCCGCCATGCCGCCGCCTTCCGCTCCGCCGTCCCAGACGATGATCTTCTCAATCGGCAGATCCTGAATCGCCTTGGCCTGGATATTGGCGATTTCGGTCAGGCGCTCAATCATCAGCAGGGCCGTGGCAACCTGGGGATCGCCGGCGGATTGCACCAGGTTCCGATAACCGGTGGCTTTGCCGTCGAGTACGGCCTGGACGCCTTTGCCTTCGGCGGTCATCTTGGCAATAGTGGCCGCGGCTTGACCATTGGCAATCAGAATCGCCTGTTCCTTTTCGGCATCGGCGGCAATAACGACACGTTTCTTGTCCGCTTCCGCCGGCACTACAATTTCGGCGTTCAAGCGTGACTGCTCGCGCAGAGCGCGGGCGTCTTCGGCTTTCTTCTGCGCCAGTTCCTGGGCAACGCGGATGGCGCCATCGGCGTCCTTGGCCGCAGATTCGCCCTTGTTGCGGGCCTCTTCCTCGGCGACTTTCTGGATGGCACGGTAACCGGCTTTCTGCGCATCGGCCGCAGTTTCAGCGTTGACGGCTTCGGCATCCAGCTTGGCGACCTGCTGGCGCTTGTTTCGCGAAGCGGTGGCTTCGCCGATTTCGGCGTTGGCGATCGCCGCGGCAACGGCCACGCGCTGATCGCGGTTGCGTTCCGCCACCCCGATTTGTCCGCTCCGTTCCTGTTCGGCCACGTCGACATTGGCTTGATTAATGGCTTCGGCGGCGGCTTTGCGCCCGATGGCCTTAATGTATCCAGATTCGTCGTCGATATCCCGGATATTGACGTTGATCACCGTCAGTCCGATTTTTTCCAGTTCCACGGCCACGGCTTCGTTCACCTTGAGCATGAACGACTGCCGGTCGCGGTTGATATCCTCGATCTTCATCGTGGCGATCACGGCGCGCATCTGGCCGATGATGATATCCTGCGCCTGGGTCTGGATCTGCTGGGTGCTTTGTCCGAGCAAACGAACCGCGGCGTTTTCCATGATGCCGGGCTGGTTGGAGATGGCGGCGGTGACGGTCGTCGGCACCGACACGCGGATGTTTTCCTGCGAGAGGGCGTTGGCCAGGTCGATGGGCACCACGAACGGTTCCAGGTCGAGGTAATCATAGGCTTGGAACAGGGGCATGACAAACGCCGCGCCGCCATGGATGCACTTGGAGGCGCCGCTGTTGGTTTTGCCATAGATGACCAGGATTTTATTTGACGGGCAGCGCTTGTAGCGGCGCACAAAGGTGACGAACAGCACCAGCACGATCAGGGCCACGAGCAATGCCAGGAAAATGCTGACTGGGAAACCGTCCGCGGCTGTGGAAATTCCCGGCCCGGCGGCCAGGGTGAAGAGGTTGAGCAGCGGGTTGTTCATTTCGCATCGTCCTTTCCTTTATTCGAGTTTACGGCAACTACTTCGACAATATTGGGGCCAAGCACTTTCAGCACCCGCGCCTCGGTGCCAGCCTGCAGGGGTTTGCCCCCTTCGCTCCTGGCCCTGAAATGAGTCATAACCCCGCTGCAGGCGACGCGGATTTCACCCAGGCCGTCGGCGGGAATATCGAGGTGCACGCTGCCGGTGTTGCCGAGGCAGGATTCGATCCGTATATTCCCCGTTTCGGTCATGCGGCCCAGCAGGTGCAGCAGCAGCGAGACGATCGCCATCGCGGCCAGGCCCCAGACCAGGGCATAGGTCAAGGCCAAGGCAACCGGCATCCCATGATTGATATACAGCGCGCCGGCCCACGAGAACAGCGTTCCAAACGCTATTATGGAGCGGATGCTCAAGAGCTTGAAGACGAACATCGTGTCATGCGCATCGGCCGGTGCGTTATGTTCCCAGGCATTATCCACGCTGGAATCGACATCCGCATCGCCGGCGCCCATGCCGATCACTGCTGTGATCAGTTGTCCTATAAAAAAGACGCTGAAAAACAGCGCCGCAATATAAAACCCATGATTGAGCATGCTCAGGCCGGCCCACCATACACTCAAGGCTTCCATAATAACACCCCTTGCTTAAGCATTGCTTTACGCTTTCAACGACAAACTAGTAATAGCCGCTATCTTATCGCCAGCGTAGATGGCTGGCAATAAGAAAAGCAATCATACCTTACGGATCGGTCGGATCCGACGGATATGCCCGATCCGTTAAACGGCCCGATACTGCGGGATCATCCGGCGTCCGCTGCTGTAGATAAAAAAAGACGTCGCTCTCACCTGTTATGTTACAGGCCAAGCACAGCGCCCCTGTGAACCAGACAAGCCCAGATTACGACGGCGTATATTCGGAGGCCAGGCTGACATCGGCGTTGCGGGCCGAATCGTGTGTTGCATGCCCCGGGTCGAATTGTTATTGTTAGCGACAGTTTAAATAGTCATCCGGAATAGGACGAAGCCCCGCATGCTTTGAGGCTGAGCGCGGCGATTGATGGATGTTTTTGAGCTATCCGTCAATAACCTGAACGGTTACCATTGTTCTCAATCCACGCAATCAGGGAGGAAATAGCATGTTAAATTTTAAGGTGAACTTTAAGCGTTGTATTCGCTGCGGCCAGTGCGCAGCGGAATGCTCTTCCAGCATCATTCAACAACAAGGTCAGACCCCGCCGAGTATACCGCCGGAGCAGGAGGAGAATTGTTTGCAATGCCAGCACTGCCTGGCGATCTGCCCTACCGCCGCCATCTCCATCCTGGGCCGCAATCCGGATAAAAGCATCTCGCTCACGCCAAAAAGCTTCCCTACGCCGACCCAAATGATCCGGCTGGTCCGCGGCCGACGCAGCATTCGGAAATACCAGGATCGTAACGTGGCCCCGGCTCTGATCCGTCAATTACTGGCAGCGCTGGCTAATTGCCCCACCGGCTGCAATGCGCGCAAATTGACATTCACCGTGATTGACGACAAGTCCGTCATGCGAAAATTCAGGCAGCAGGTCATGGATACGGTCGCGGCGGCGGCTAAGTCCCGCCGCCGGCCGGCGCGGATTGCGGACTTGGAGGAAGCCCTGGCGGAATACGCAGCCGGAAAACAGGACTTTATTTTTCGCGGAGCGCCACATGCCCTGATCGTTTCCGCGCCGCCGGACGCTCCCTGCCCCGCCGAAGATATTGCCCTGGCGATCGCGTATTTCGAACTGCTGGCGCAGTGCGCCGAGCTGGGTACGGTCTGGTGGGGCCTGCTCAAAATGACGCTCGAGATCCTGCCGGCCTTGAAGCCGCTGGTTGGTCTGCCGGCCGGTCATCTTTATTACGCCATGCTGTTCGGATACCCGGCCATTCGCTTTCGCCGCACCGTGCAGCGCGACTCAGCGGCGATCGTCAAGCGCGTGACATTGTAGCCCGGCAAACAGATTGGCGTAGCGCTGACCTGTAAATAATTAGAAAGCCGCTCATAGAGCGGCTGCCACAACAAAAAGCAATATTTTTTCAGAGGTGAGGCAGGCTCTAAGTCGCTTCTTTATTTGCGGCCAAGCGTTATTCTTTGCCGGCTATTCCAAGAGTCCTGGCGGTCGCATTGAACTTACGGTTCCTCGTTCAGCGAGAGCACGACGCTTTCGAAAACTTGGAACCGGGCATCTTTTTTCCAGGCGTCCGGCGGCAGGCCCGCCTTGCGGCTCAAGGAAGAGAGCGTTGCTTCCTTGGACCAGCCCTGTTCCAGTGCGACTTCCGGCAGATACACGGCCCGGCGCATCCCTTTTTCCAGGATGATCCCCATCTGGCCCAGCTGGAATTCATCGAGCGTGGCGATTTCCCGGATCGGGCTGAGGATTGAGACATCGATTTCAATACGGGGCAGTTCGGTCGGCCGAACCGATGGGAAACGGGGATCTTCCAGCGCCGCGTTAATCGCGTTGTGATGCACGGATTGATACAGAGCCTCCACCGGCGCCAGCGACCCGATACAGCCTCGCAGGTCGCCCTTGATTTTCAGCGTGACGAAGGTTGCGGTCTTAACTTTCAGCTTGGGTGTCAGCGGGTAGGATTCGATGGGGAATGCTTCCCGCGCGCCGACTGCGGAACGATTTACGCACCAGTCCAGAGTGTCCCTGGCGATGGCAAATAATGTCTTTTTTTCCGCGTCCGACAGTCCCGGCGTCCATGTTCCGCTCTGGTGTTCCTTCATCTTGACCTCCTTGCTTATTGATGCCGGTGCGGCAGTGTTCGTGCCGCCCCTCGGCGCGTTCGATCCGGCATTCCCGCCGGCAGCGTACGCCCAGCCTGCCAGGCACAGTCCCGCAATGATTCCGTATTTGATGCTGTTCATTTCCGACTCGCCTTATCCAGGATTTCCCGTTCCTGCGGGCTGAGCCGGCCCAGGCCCCACTTGGATACTTTTTCCAGGATGGCATCCACTTCCGCCGGCGCGGGCGGAGTTTCAGCGGACAAGTCGGCTGCGGATGAAATCACCTTGAACTTTCGGCGCTGCCAGCGCCAGTGCGCGTCATTGATGATACGCTGCGTGCTCCGCATCCACTGCCGCGGATCCAGCATTGCCATGGAAAAACGGCGTCGGAATATCCAGTGGATGTAAGCGTAGCCGGCCAGACCGCCGACCAGGTGAGCGGCATAGGCGATTTGTCCCTTCGCGCTGATCGCGGCGAACAGGCTGAATAGTCCCAGGCCGATGGCCATGGTTCGCGCGCGCATCGTCACCGGTATGATGAAAAATACCAGAAGCGTGATGGACCGATCAGGATACAGCGCGGCAAAAGCTCCCAAGACCCCGAAGATCGCGCCAGACGCACCCAGGCAAAACCCGGCCTGGCTCCCCTTCAACAGCAGCCAGCCCAGCCCGCCAATGATCCCGCTGATCAAATATAACGCGCCAAAGCGTCCAGTGCCGATAGTGCGCTCGGTTTCCGGTCCGAAGAAAAACAATCCCAGCATATTGAGCACAATATGCCAGAATCCACCATGCAGAAACATATAGGTGATCAACTGCCAGAGATACAGATGGCGCAGACACTCCGCGTTCAAGGTGAATAGCCTGATAAACCGGGGATCGGTGTTGAATTGCAATCCCCATTGCAGGAGGAACACCAGCCCGGTGGTCACCATGAAAAAGCGGACGGCGGGCGTCAACATGCCGCCCATGGAACCAGAATTTTGAGGATAATAGGCCATGGCGGTATTATGCTGACCATTGGGAACAGACACAATACAAATCAGGGCTTATTCATAAAGGAACATTGTCTTCTGGTGTTTAGGCCATTTTCCGAAGGTAGCGCCGGGTTTTCTGCCCGAGACGGATCAGCCCAAGGCTGAATCCCGGCGTCCGTTCCCCGTTCGCATAGCCCGGCGGCTGCCGGTCTCTATAGTGTTTCAGATAAATAACGTAACAATGCGAGACGAAGTTCTAAGGGAACCCACCCCTGGCCCCTCCAAGGAGGGGAACTGATTGGTTTGCAATATCTTATCCCCTCCCTGGAGGGGCGTGGGGTGGGTTTCTTGATCCTCGGAAGTTAATTACCTGAGCACCTATGCCAGCCCGTTTCCTACGTCGAAGAATTGGCCCTGCCATACAAGTTGGCAGCAATTTATTTCTTGATTAACAGATGAAAAAGAGTATGTTATTCAACAGTTTTTATGAAACCTTTTTCCTGTTTTCTGTTGATTGCATTCTTGGCACCGCAGCTTGCGCTGGCTGCAGGAACCATTGCCATCCAGGTGACACCGACCAACGGCACCTGGCAATTGACTGCGACCCCGGCGGATTATACCAACGCCGTCAGCGGCACCGGCGCTCTGGCCGCCGTCGAGGCACCCACCGGAACCTATGCCGTCGCCTTCGGCGAGCTGACCGGCTACCGGGCGCCGGTGCCACAGACCAATACCGTACATTCCACCGAACCGGTAGTCTTTTCCGGAATCTATGTCCGAAATCTGGCGCCACTGGACTTCGATGGCGACCGCAAAACCGATGCCGGCGTTTTCGATTACAATACGGGCTATTGGTATATCCTGCTCAGCGGCACTAACAGCATGCTTTCCGGCCAGCTTGGCTGGAACGAGACCCGGCCGGTGTCCGGCGACTTCGATGGCGACAGGCTGGCCGACGCCGGCGTGTTCCATCGCCCGAGCGGCATGTGGTATATTTTCCAAAGTTCCACCAGCACCATGCTGAACGGACAGTTTGGCTGGGGCGCTACTGCCCGACCCGTGCCGGCCGATTACGATGGCGATCGTAAAACCGATGCCGCCGTGTTCGATTATGAAACCGGCCTCTGGTATATTTTCCAAAGCGCCAGCGGCCGGATATTGGCGGGATATTTCGGTTGGGGAGATCCACGGCCCGTGCCGGCCGATTACGACGGCGATGGTCGGGCCGATCCCGCATTTTATGACCGGGCCACCGGATCATGGCATATTTTTCAGAGTTCCACCAGCAATGTGGTGAGCTACGCTCTCGGTCGGAACGATGCCCGGCCAGTGCCCGCCGATTACAATGGCGATGGCCGCGCCGAAGTGGCTATGTATTACCGGGCCTTCGGCCTGTGGTATATCATGCAAACCAACGGCGTTCTGAACTCCTTCCAATTCGGGTGGGCCGGAGCTAACCCGGTGCCGGGCGACTTCGACGGCGACGGATGCGTCGATCCCGCCGTGTTCGACCGCGCGTCAGCCACCTGGTACGCCCGCAGCAGCGCCACCGGCGCCACGCTTGCCGGTCAGTGGGGCATTCCGGGCATGTCCTGTCCGCTGCCCAGCTATGATAACGGCGCCATCGCAGGACCGGTCATGTTGGCTTTTGGCGACAGCATCACCCATGGTGGCGGAAGCAGCAGTGATGGACCCACCACGGGCTACCCCGTCCTGCTGGAACGGATTATGGAATCGGCGTTTGGCGGGCACTGCGTCGCTATCAATGCAGGCGAGCCCGGCGAGACCACTGAGGAAGCCCTTGGCCGGTTCGAATCAACGCTGGTCGCTGCCGATCCGGATATTCTCCTCTTGATGGAAGGCACTAACGATGAATTTGATTCCCTGCCCTACGAACAAACCGAGGATAACCTGCGCTACATGGTGCTCACCGCCCAGCGCCATGGCGTTCAGGTCGTGATCGCAACTATTCCGCCGGTCATCAGCAATCAATATCGCGAACGGAGCGCGCAACAAGCGCTTATCTGGGGCTTCAACCCGCGCATCCATCAGATCGCCGCCGACTATGCTATTCCGCTGGCCTTGGTTTATGAATCCATCACTTCCGTACACGGCTGGGAAGCGAACCTGATGGACCAGCCTTCCGCCAATCATCCTAACGACGCCGGGTACCTGGTCATCCGCGACGCCTTTTTCAACGCCATCGCCCAAGGCATTGACTCCGGCCTGTTCTATTAGCCTTGCCGGGCAATAGTATATTTTCAAGGGCGACAAACTGTCGTGTCACTATGACAAAATGACCGGTTCTACCCTGCCCGCGTCTGACTTGGGTCTTTTTTAGCCTCTTTTTATCGGGCGTGGCTTATGCAAAAACCCTGCTGAAGTCGGCCACGATATCGATACCCTCGTGTTAATTGCAAAAGGCCTACGAATGCGATCCCGATTCTTAAAAGATCGGCACGTCCCGCCACCGCCGGAAACAGGCGGTTTTCCTTCGATGTTGGCGGGCCACGGTCCCTCGTGGCCGTCCTCTCGGGGACTTTTGCAACTGGCTCCCTCATTTCAGACTTCCTGATCCGTGTCAGCGCCGGTTGAAAGCGGCTGCTTTTGGCTGGAATGAAAACGGATGATCGATTGGTAAAACTGGCCGACGGAAAGATATCCGTCGGCCCGCAGTCCCGCAACAAATCTTCACGGATCAGACGCGAATCCACCCATCCGAACGGCCGCCGCACGCGCCGCAGCCGTTCCGAACACAACACTTTTTTTAGGGCGTACATGGAACCTTCCTTTCGGGGCGATCCTGAACACTAGGCCCATGATCGCTTGCCCACGAGAATGCATATTCCAGAAAGTCTTGGCCACCGTATCTTGTAGCGCATCCCCGGTCTGACCGGCCAAAAACCCCACTAAAACCGCTATTGACGGGCTCCGAACTAAATCTTGTAACGCACCTGTATCTTGTAGCGGTCCACCGCCCCTCCGCCCCTTTTTCCGACGCCAATATCCGGGATGGTCCTTCCGCCACGCCCGCACCCGATTCACATGATCCTTTCCGCAAAAATAATCCCGGTTCTCCGGCTTGTTCAGCCATTGTGCCTGACTGGCCTTCTTGCTCGCTTTCCTACAGGCGGATTGCGAACAATAACGCGCGTGGGGCATATATGGATTCGGGGAAAATATCTCTTTGCAATGCAAACAGATGCACGGGGATTGATCGTTCATGCTTGACCCTTTCAAAAGCGTCAAGCATCAGCCAAACAGGAAGGAATAGACAGCGAGGACACCCGCCTTCTCGCGGCGGCCAGGGAACCAGATGTCAGAAGAAGATAAGTAAAGATTTTGTAACTACTCAGGATGACAACCTGAGTAGTTACTGTTTATTAAAATCTTTCCTGGCACCATTTGGAGCTTTATCCGTTAAATCTCGGATTAAAGGCGGTCATTGGTTTCCGGAAAATAACTTGGCACTTATTTTTGGCGGGCGGCGGGCCGCCGCCGCCGGGAATACGCGGACGGATGGCGGCGGAGGCCCATTGCCCGCCATGGATCATGAAAATGTGCCATCTTATTTTCCGCCCGGATCAAGCAGTCTGAAATTAGCAGAACATTGCACAGGCAGGAATGCCTGTGCCACACTTGTAATCCAGCCCATAACTGTAACCCGGAAATTAACCATGCCGTAAATCCCTTTCCGCAACTCCCACCCTTTCGCTAGCTTCGTATAAGATAAGATTAACGATCGACGTTCTTATCTTATATGATATGACACGAATAATCTATGTTTTTACTTAACAATCAAGGGTTAATAGCTTTTATTATAAATTATGATATAAGATAAGATTAACGATCGACGTTCTTAATTTAAGACTTCTTAATCATGGCTGACTGGCGTTAAACCACTGGATACTTCAGGAATATTTTCTCCTAAATTTCGCAAATAATTCGGCGAAAAATATTTACATATTCAAAGGCAGCTTTTTACTGGTACTTTTTGACGTTGTTCGGCGGCCTGATCTAGGTTGAAGTCAGGTTAAGATTCCGAAAAATGGGGCTGGTTCAAAAGATGTCTGTCTTGGGTAACATTTTAACCGAACTTGTTCATCAATGCTTCGTCCCGGCGCAGCAATTCGCATGCTGGCCTTTAGACCCTCGCGACCTTGCGTCGCGGGTGAAGAGATTGGCTGGGCAAGCGCCCTTTTCCAGCCAATCTGTCGCCCCTGCCGCGCAAGGCGGCAGGAGACGCAGGCCATAATGACAATTGCTGGTCCCAGCGTATGCCCCACGGGCTGATAAAATGTGTAACCCTTTTTTGAACCATGCCGAAAAATGGCTTGGCACATTTTTAGACTTATGGCAGTGCTGCAGAAGCGGCATCCTCACCACTTTTCGCTGTCGGATGAGAACGCGGCTATAGATCCGCGTCTACGAATCTGCCAGCCTGTGTTCCGCCCGGATCAGGAAGTCTGCATTTTAAGGCTTTTTTATTGGCAATTCCGTGTAAAAAATGTTTTGTACGGCTTGTAAGTGTATACCCCATATGGTGATACAAAACAGTGTTTCGCTATGCACGTTTTAGGGCGTTTTAACAGGGCTTTTGGCTCCCTTGCCTGTTACATGCCAAAATTTGGTGCAAAATTCAGGTTTTAACTGGAGGGACGCGCTCCGTCGCGTCCGTGGTGGTTTAGCAAGAGCCCCGGCTGTTTTTAATAAAACACCGTAGTTTGTGCCAGTTGGCATAATTTCTGCTTATTTATATTTGGCATGTCGTCTAAGGCAGGCTAACGCCCGCAACCCAAGGTAGCGTGCGCAGGGTTTTCCGCCGCAGCGGATATTCGCTACAGGTGGAATCCCGGCGATCTTGGTTTTCCCGTCAGAGGCGGGGCTATGGCATGATATAACGGTTTCGTCTGGATGAGGTACTAACATTCAATCCCAAAACAGAACAAATACTTGGCTGATGGTCGCAATTATCTTGCTGGCGTTGCTCGCGCTGTTGGAAGGAGGAATTATTTTATCCATGCGGGCTTCGGGGCATCGCCAGGGACTGGAGTCGCGTATTATTCCGCGGAGCTGGCTGCCTGCACCAAAAGCCGCCGGGAAAAAACTTGCGCGGGACAACCGGATCGTGCTGCTGGATTCGGCGCAGGATATCGCCTTGATCCACGATCGGATCGAGCGACTGTTTGCTGCCCTGGACGGATATCCGGCCCGCGCCACCAACTTGGTCCGGTCTACCGGGCTGCCTCCTGCCGCTTCAGCGGAGCGCTTGCTGCGGCTGCAGGGTGAAATCGACCGGATTTTTGAAGGCGTCTTTAACGACCAGGATATCTTCAGCCTGCCGGGTCGTTTGGAGCAGGGCTGGAATATGAGCCAGCTTTACTCCGCTATGCACATAGCGGACCAGGGCAGTAATTTCCTGGTCAAACTGGATCTGCCGGATGTGGATGCTGCGGCAATCGCCATCACCCTAAATGGGCGCCTGCTGACTATCGCCGTCAACCAGGATCACAACCAGATTACGCGCCAGGGCGGCGGCCCGCATTCCGAGTATGCGTCGCACGATTACAAAGAAACCAAGCTCATGCTGCCCGAACCGGTGAATGCCGATGCGGCGCAGGCTTGTTACCGGAACGGCACGCTGCGCATCGAGATTCCAAAAAGCGCGGAGCAGGCGCCGCTTGCCAGAACAATTAAATTAAGATAAGTTCCGATTTCCCGATCCCTGGTGGAAACGACGCTTATTGTTGTAATCATTTCCGGAACATGATCCGGCACATAGGTGAAGCGCACGGATGTTTGAACCAGTAGAAACGGCGCCCTCGCCGCTTCCAGGCGGAGGGGAAAACGACGTGGACGTCGCTTCTACAATTCGGTGCGGAAATAAAATTGGGCAGGCGCCAGGCGCTTCTGTGCGCAAAGTCTTTATCGAAACGGAAGGATAACATTTATGCTTAAAATCATCCGCCTGTGTAAAACGTTCGGACCAATCCGGGCGGTCAACGAAGTTTCCTTTGACGTGGCACAAGGTGAGGTGCTCGGTTTCCTGGGGCCCAACGGCGCCGGCAAGACCACTACGATGCGCATGATCGCCGGCTTTTTAGCGCCCACCTCCGGAACCGCCGTAATCGCCGGGCATGACATCGCTCGGGAGCCTATTCCGGCCAAAAATCTTATCGGTTATCTGCCGGAAAACGCGCCGATGTATTCCGATATGACGGTCTGGAACTACTTGGCCTTCATCGCTGAAATCCGTGGTTTCAGTGGGCGCAATCGCCGGGCGCGTGTTGGCCAGACCATCGAACTGTGCCGACTGGAGTCCGTGAAACACCAGTCGATCGGCACACTTTCGAAAGGCTACCGCCAACGCGCCTGTTTTGCCCAGGCCTTGATCCACGATCCGCCGCTGCTGATCATGGATGAGCCGACGGATGGCTTGGATCCGAACCAGAAACATCTCGTGCGCGACATGATCCGCGAAATGGCCCCGCGCAAAGCCATCGTCATTTCCACGCACATCCTGGAGGAGGTGGAGGCCATCTGCACGCGCACTATCATTATCTGCCGCGGCTCGCTCGTGGCCAACGGCACACCCGCCGAACTGAAATCCAAGAGCCGGACCTACGGCGCCATCGAGCTGCAGTTGACGAGCTTGCCCGCCGATATGGCGCCCAAGCTGGCCCAACTGGCGTCGGCCGCCAGCGTCGAAACGCAGGCCCGGGGCGCAACAGTTTTTGCGCGCGATCCGCAGCGCCTGTTTGGGGATGTGATGGCGCTGCTGAAAGCTAACGGCGACTGGCCCGTTACGGGATTGAGAACCCTTGACGGCCGCTTGGACGATGTCTTCCGCAACTTGACCCGGGTGGGCGACGACGATACCGCCCGTTAATCATAGGAGCATAGCATGAACTCAATTCGAAACATCACGGCAATCACCAAGCGGGAACTGGTCTCCTACTTTGAATCACCGGTGGCCTACGTTTTCATGGTTGTGTTTTTGATGTTGATCGGTTTTCTGACCTTTTTCGTATCGCGTTTTTACGAGGCGGGTCAGGCCGATCTGCGGGCTTTCTTCTTTTGGCATCCCTGGATGTTCCTGATCCTGGTGCCGGCGGTTGCCATGCGGCTCTGGGCAGAGGAACGGCGCGCCGGTACTATCGAAACACTCTTGACCCTGCCCATCACGCTGGCTCAGGCCGTTTTGGGTAAATTCATCGCCGCCTGGATCTTCCTGTTCCTGGCCATTTTCCTCACGTTCCCCATTGTCCTGACCACGGTCTACCTCGGCGCGCCGGACCGCGGCGCCATCATCGGCGGGTACATCGGCAGTTGTCTGTTGGCCGGCGCGTTTCTCTCCGTGGGCATGCTGACCTCGGCTTTCACCCGCAACCAGGTCATCAGTTTCGTGCTGGCCGTGGTGATCTGTCTTTTTCTGCTCCTGGCCGGCTGGCCGCCGGTCACCGATCTCGTGGCGCAATGGGCACCGCCCTGGCTGGTGCAAGGCGTGGCCGCGTTCAGTTTTATTCCCCATTATGAGGCATTTCAGAAAGGCGTGCTGGATATCCACGATTTCGCTTATTATTTTAGTGTCATGGTCTTCATGCTGTTCGGCACCAGCCTGGTGCTGGAAAACCGCAAGGCGGCATGATCCCGCCGCCAGCGGCCGAAGACGTCCAAAGGAGTTATAGGGTTCGGGGTTCAGGGTTCATGAAAGAATACAGAACCCGGGTGGTTCAGAGGAGCAATCCATGGAAAGATATTATTGGTCGGACGATGACGTCGTTTATCAGAGGCACTGCTCTTGGAGAAGCCGCTGCCGGAGTTTAATCGCCTCCGGCCCAATTCACCTGGGCGGGAGATTTGCGGCGCGAAGGACTGTCCTCCCTGAACCCCGAACTCTAAACCATGAACACCTCGCCCGTAACTATAGGTAAAGGAACCCCACACCATGAGCATAATTTCTTCCAAACGCTTCTGGATCTTCAGCGGCAGTTTGTTCGGCATCGTTATTCTGCTGGCAGTTCTGATCGCCGCCAACCTGACCATGGGCGCGCTGCATTGGCGCGCCGACCTGACCGAAGAACATCTCTATTCGCTTTCGGACGGCACTCGCAATATCCTGGCCAAGCTGGATGAGCCCATCACGATCAAGCTTTTTTCCAGTGACCGTTCGCCAGATGTCCCCATTCCCTTCAAAAATTTCGCGCGTCAGGTGGCCGACCTGCTTCAGGAATATCAGCTGGCGTCAGACGGCAAGCTGGTGTTTGAAACATACGATCCCCAGCCGGACTCGGATGCCGAGGAATGGGCCGAACGCTATGGTCTAATCGGTCAAAACCTGGGCTTGATCGGTGCCGGCGGCACGGCCCTCTATCTCGGAATTGTCGCCGTCAAGGGCGATGTCCACTCCGCCATCCCCTTCATCGACCCCCGGACCGAGGAGCTGCTGGAATATAACATCACGCGCCTGATCGCCCGCGTCGCCAATCCTCGCAAGCCGGTGGTGGGTGTCATGAGCAGTCTGCCGGTTATGGGTGTTCAGAGCTTCCCCTATGCCATTCCCGGCCAGCCACGCCCAAAAAACCAGCCGCCCTGGGTGGCTTTTCAGAACCTGGCCGATGACTATGAGGTCCGCCAGATCGCCATGGAAGCCACGCTAATCGACACCAACCTCGATGTTTTGGTCGTGGTGCATCCGAAGCAACTTGGCGAACAGACCCAGTTTGCCATCGACCAGTTCGTGCTGCGCGGCGGACGCCTGCTGGCCTTTATCGATCCCCTCTGCATTGCCGACGCCACCACCCAGGATCCGTCCGCCATGATGATGGGCATGAGCCCGCCATCGCCATCCTCGGACCTGGGCAAGCTGCTCGGTGCCTGGGGCATCGGCTACGAAGCTGACAAGCTCGTGGCCGACATGGAAGCATCCACCCGTGTCCGGCAAGGCGAGAGCAGCATTGACGACAGCCTTGTTTTCCTGAGCTTGAAGGAAATCAACATCGACGGCAAGGACATCGTCACCGCAAATCTGGAATCCCTGATTCTGCCGTGCGCCGGCGCTTTCACGGGTACGGGAACAGGCTCAGTCCAGGTAAGTTCCCTGCTGGTCTCTTCCACCCAGTCGGAAACAATCAGCCCCATGCTGGCCCAGCTCGGATCAGAAGCCCTGCGCCGTGATTTCAAACCCGGTTTACAACGCCTGAACCTGGCCATCCGTCTCCAGGGCAAGTTGCGGACCGCCTTCCCGGACGGCAAGCCGCCGAAGGCTCCCAAACCTGAAGAACAGGCGGACGAACAGGAGCCGGAAAAAGAGGAGCCCGTTGCCGACTTCATCGAAGAGAGCTCAGCGCCCACAACCATCATTCTGGTGGCCGATGTCGACCTGCTTTACAACCAGTTCGCGGTGCAGGAATTAAACTTCTTCGGTAACCGTGTCTTCCAGCCGATGAACGACAACCTGAACTTCTTCTTCAACGCCCTGGAACAGCTCTCCGGCAACGTCGACCTTGGCGGGATTCGTTCGCGGGGCCGGTTCGACCGGCCCTTTGATCGCGTGCAGGCGCTGCAGCATGCAGCCCAGCAACGCTGGTTCCTGCAGGAGAAAAAGCTGCAGGCGGAGCTGGACTCCACGCGCGAGCGCCTGGCAGAGCTCCAATCCAAGAAGGACAATAGCCAGCGCTATATCCTCAGCCCCGAACAGGAAAAGGAGATTAATAACTTCAAACAGAATCAGCTCAAAACCCAGCACGAACTCAAACAGGTCCGTAAAAAACTTCGCGAAGGCATCGAGCGCCTGGGTGTCATTGTCAAAATAGTTAATATCGTATTGGTGCCGGCCCTGGTGGTCCTGGTAGGCGTGGCCTTCTGGCTCTACCGGAGGAGCAGACGCAAGTAGGAGAAAAATAATTCATGAAAATTAAGACTATCCTGATCCTTATGGTTTTGGCCGTACTCCTGGGCGGTTGGACCTGGTGGAAGGCCCAGCAGCAATGCGCGGCGTCGCCGACGCTCATTGGCGCGCGGGTCTTGCCGTCTTTTCCAATCAACGATGTCGCTAAAATCACCCTGCTGGCACCCGGCACGAATATCGTCCTGGCCAAGACCCAGGATATCTGGACGGTCGCCAGTCGCTTCAACTATCCCGCCAAGTTCAGTAAGGTTGTCGAAAGCCTCCGCGAGCTTGACGGACTAACGGTCGGGCAGACGCTCCAGGTCGCAGGGTCTCAATTGGGCACGTTTAACCTTCTGCCGCCGTCGACCAATGCTGCGCCGAACTCGACGGGCAAAACCGGCGCCCTGCTCCAGCTGTTCAATGCTGACAACCAGCTGCTGGCCTCGCTTGTCATCGGCAAGCCGTTTCTGAGCAAGGCGTCGGGGGCGGCTGCGGGCATGGCCAGCTATCCAAGCGGCCGATACGTGGGCACTGGCGGAGACAAGGTGTTGCTGGTGGCCCAAAACCTGGACCGCCTGACCGAAAACACTAAGTACTGGCTGGACGACGAATTCATCAGTATCCAGGCCCAGGATATCCTGAAGTTAACCGTGACGGGGCCGGACCGCACCCTGATCAACCTGCGCCGCGAACGGGAGGACAGCGACACGCCGACCTTGGAGATCCTCGACAAGGAAGAAGGCACCGTCGATTCCAGCCAGGTCAGCCAGCTCGCCGGCGCTCTGAACTACCTCGGATTCGATGACGTGGCGCCGCCGACGCTGACGGCCGAGGAAGCGGGATTGGATCATCCTATCGTAATCACGGCCCACACCCGGCAGGGAGAGGTCTACACTCTGCGCCTCGGCAACACTCTGACCAACGATACGTTTGATCGTTACGCGCAGGTCAGCGTGACGCAAGCCGCCCCGGTGACGCCGCCCGCGGTCCAAACCAACACGAGCGCAACCGCGTCCGACGATGCCAAGCTCACAGACGCGAAGGACTTGGCCGAGCAAACTCTGGCCCTAAACAACAAGTTGAGCCCTTGGATCTACGTCATCAAGTCGTATCGGGCTGAGCCATTCCTCGTGAAACGTGAGGACTTGATCAAAAAAACGGAACCGACCGCGCCAGATCAAGCAGCGCCTAATCCGCAAGCTCTGCCGGCCGGAATTGCCGCGCAGCAACTGACCCCTGACCCCTGACCCTTTTATCATTTTGTGTGTTGATATTAACAATAGGAGACAAGCCATGGACCACGTGGAAATAACCAAGACCGGCGATCTGATCCGGGAACAGGCTAAAACGATCGACATCCTGCGCCAGGAAATCATGAAAATTATCGTGGGCCAGGAGCACCTGCTGGACCGCATGCTGATGGGTATCATCACGGGCGGGCATATCCTGCTGGAAGGCGTGCCGGGCCTCGCGAAAACCACGGCCGTCAAGACGATGGCCCAGGCGATCGGCCTGGCATTTCAGCGGATCAGCTTCACACCCGACCTGCTGCCGGCCGACCTGATCGGCACGATGGTCTACGATCCCAAGAACGGCGAGTTTTCGGTGAAGAAAGGACCTGTTTTCACCAACATCCTCCTGGCCGATGAAATCAATCGCGCACCGGCCAAGGTGCAGTCGGCCCTGCTGGAGGCCATGCAGGAGCACCAGGTTACCATCGGCAATACCACCTATTCCCTGCCCGAGCCCTTCTTGGTCATGGCCACCCAGAATCCGATCGAGCAGGAAGGTACCTATCCCTTGCCCGAGGCCCAAATCGATCGCTTTATGCTCAAGTGCAAGGTGAGCTACCCCTCCAAGGACGATGAGCGCCGCATCATGAATCGCTTCACCCGTAAACTGACCGCCCAGGTGAATGTCGTCATCACGGCCGCCCAGATCATGGGATTGCGCGACCTGATGGAGCAGATATATTGCGACGAAAAGGTGGGCGATTACATCCTCGACTTGGTTTTGGCCACTCGCAAGCCTTCGGACTATGGCATCGCCATTGATCACCAGATCGCGTTCGGTGCGTCGCCGCGTGCCACCCTTTACCTGAACATGGTCTCCCGCGCCAATGCCATGCTCCACGGGCGCGGGTATGCCACACCCCAGGATGTCAAGGAGATCGCGCACGATGTGCTCCGGCATCGCGTGATGCTGACCTACGAAGCCGAAGCCGAGGAGGTGACCAGCGAGGACGTTATTACGCGGCTGTTGAACGAAATCCCGGTGCCGTGAACTAAAATGGCCATTGACACCAAAGAATTGATGAAGCATGTCCGCCGGATCAAGGTGTTCACCGCCAAGCTGGTGGACGAGCATGTCTCCGGCGAATACCATTCGGTCTTCAAAGGCCGCGGCATGGAGTTCGACGAAGTGCGCGCCTATGTGCCCGGCGATGACGTCCGTTCCATCGACTGGAATGTCACCGCTCGCATGGGCCATCTCTTTGTCAAGCGCTTTTGCGAAGAACGCGAGTTGACCATTATTTTCCTGGTGGATATTTCCGGATCCATGGGCTTCGGCAGCCGGACGCGCACCAAGGCCGAGGTGGCCGCCGAGATGACCTGCCTGCTGGCTCTCTCCGCCATCAAGAACCAGGATAAGGTCGGCATGATCCTGTTCAGCGACCGAATCGAGCGCTTCATCCCGCCCCGCAAGGGACGGACCGCCGCCATGCGCCTCGTCCGGGAGGTGCTGGCGGCGGAGGAAACCCGCCACCGTACGAATCTCGGCGCCGCGCTCCAGTATCTCAACAAGATCCAGAAACGGCGTGCCGTGGTGTTCCTGATTTCCGATTTCATGGCCAACGGCTATGAAAAAGAAATGCGCGTCGCCGCGCGGAGGCATGACCTGATCGCCTGCCCGATCACTGACCCGCGCGAAGCGGAGCTGGAAAACATCGGGTTGCAGGAAATAATGGACCCGGAAACCGGAGATCTAGTGCTCCTGGATACCGGCTCGCGTGCCTTGCTGGATGATTTTCGGAAACAAGCCGCCGCCGAGGAAACGGCGCGGATAAACCAGTTCCGAAAACTCCGCGTGGACAGCATCGACCTGTCCACGGCTAAGCCGTTCGTGGACGAGGTGCGCCGCCTGTTCCGCCGGCGCCAGCGACGCAAAGCAAGGGGCTGATTTTTTAGCTAGACGAACCAGCGGAACGGAAAAGGCAAACTGGGATTATGGGCATGTCCTCATTGATGAAGGATAAAGTGCAAACTGCATCAATATCTAATCGTTATCGATCGGCGGCAATAATCCCCTTCCGCCTTGCGTTGATCCTCGTCGTGATCTGTCTGGCTGCCGCTGCCGGCTGCCGGCCCCGGCCGCAGGCGGGCGCGCCCCAAGCGATGCAACCGCTTATGGAAAACATGTCTTCCGGCCCCGTCGAATGCCGGATCACGGCGGAATCATCCGAAGTGTTTCTGGACCGCGATCTCCTGCTGACCATTCAGACCCGAGCCCCGGCCGCAGTTGAAGTGCGCCTGCCGTCCCTGGAAAATCGCCTGCAAGGATTTGTCCTGGACGGAGCCTATGACCGCGAGCCGCTGGCCAAGGACGGGTTCGTCACCCGCGAACACTGCGTCAAGCTGACTCCAACGCCGGCGCAGGAATATCGCCTGGGCCCCATGGCGATTTCCTATACGGACCGGCGTTCGCAGCCGGTGGTCAACGACTGGTTTGCCACGCGCCCGATGACCTTCAAGGCGGCGCCGGTCATGGCCGGTCCAGTCTCCGGATCCATCGCCGATATCCTGGGACCGCTTTGGGTCTGGCCGCCGTTCAAAACCGTGATGTTTTTGGTCGGGCTGGCGCTGCTGGCGGCGGCCGCTTTGTATGGCCTATGGTTTGTGGGGCGCCGGATCCGCCGCACGATTAGGCTCCAGCGCATGTCGCCCAAGGAGCGCGCCCTACACGAATTGGCCGAGCTCATTGCCAAGGACCTTATCGCCCGACGCCAGTTGAAGGAATTTTATAGCGAGATCACCCTGATCGTGCGCCGCTACATCGAACGGGCTCATGCCATCCGGGCGCCCGAACAAACGACAGAGGAATTTTTACTGGCCGTTACGCATGACCCGCGTTTCAGCCGCGAAATCCTGCTTAAGCTGCAAGTGTTTCTGCAGACGGCGGACTTGGTAAAATTTGCCGCTTTTCATCCTGACCCGGCCGCGGTTGATGGAACCGTGGCGACGGCCCGTGACTACATTGAAACCGATGAACAAAAGCAATCGCCACAGGAAGCGCTTAATGTTTAGATTTGCTCATCCATATTTTTTCCTGCTGGCGCTGCCCCTGGCCGTTGCCGCCTGGGCCGTGTATGGTCGGCGTATTCGCCAGGCCATGCTCTTTGCGCCGTTGTATCGCCTGCCCCAGTCCCAGCGCTCTTGGCGCATTGCCGCGCGCACCGGCCTGCCGTTCCTGTATCTGGCGGGATTGGCGCTGCTGATTATAGCCCTGGCCAGGCCTCAGGCAATTCTGTCAACATCCACCCAGCGATCCAACGCCATCGCCATCCAGATGGTGGTCGATGTATCCGGCTCGATGGATGCGCTGGATTTTTCGACGCGGGACCGCTATCGCAGCCGTCTGGACGTGGTCAAGGAAACGTTTGCCAAGTTCATTGAGCAACGTCAGGACGACTTGATCGGACTCGTGACCTTCGGGGGATTTGCCACCAGCCGGGTTCCCCTGACTATCGATCACGGGTCTCTTTTGCTGAGCCTGAAAGGCGTCCAGATTCCCAAGCCCAAGCTCAACCGGGAAGGGCAGGTCGCTAATAACGAGGAGCTCCTGACCGCGATCGGTGACGCACTGGCCACCGCTTGCGCCCGCCTTGAGAAAGCCGAGATCAAATCCAAGATTATCGTTTTGCTCAGCGACGGGGAATCCAACACCGGCCTGATCAAGCCTGAGGAGGCCATCAAGGCGGCCAAGGCACTGGGGATCAAGGTCTACGTCATTGGCGTCGGATCCAATGGGCGGGCGCCCTTCATGGCCCGGGATATGTTCGGTAATGACGTGATCCAACAGGTGGAAGTCCGCCTGGATGAAAATCTGCTGAAAAAGATCGCGGCCGTCACCGGCGGACATTACTTCAATGTCAAGGACCCCAAGGGTCTGGATCGGGCCATGTCTGAGATCGATAAGCTGGAAAAAACCAAGGTCCAGAAAGAGGTTTACAATCGGTATAAGGAATTGTTTTTACGCCCATTGCTGGCCGGACTCCTGCTGTGCGTCCTGGCCGCCTGCGCAAACATGGTGATCGCCCGGCAGCTAATCTAAGAAAATTGGTCTTGGGGAATAGTTGATGATTGATGGTTCATGGTGATGAGGTTGATGGAAGAAGGTGGAGGATGTTTGGTTAGATAAAATTTGATGTTAAGTGTTCAGACCTGAAAATTCGGCATGGTTCAAAAAAAGGTTACACATTTTGTCGGCTCGTGGGGCATACGCTGGGATCAGCAATTGTCATTATGGCCTGCGCCTCCTGCCGCCTTGCGCGGCAGGGGCGAGAGATTGGCTGGAAAAGGGCGCTTTCCCAGCCAATCTCTTCACTCGCGACGCAAGGTCGCGAGGGTCTAAAGGCCAGCATGCGAATTGCTGCGCCGGGACGAAGCCTTGATGAACAAGTTTGGTTAAAATGTTACCCAAGACAGACATCTTTTGAACCAGGCCGAATATTGCACGATGATCGTGCAATATTCACTTTCGCCTAAGCGGGCATTGCCCGCTGATGAAAGACGTGAAGTTTCGAAAAGAACGTGATTAACCCTGTTTGGCCGAGTTTTACGCCACTCGGCAAAAATTTCAGGTTAGAATATGTGAACGGCTAAACCGGATGTATTGAATTGTAATCTTGGATGCGACGATGATTCCTCAATTTGCCAACGCTTGGATGTTATATACCCTTTGGCTGGCGCCTGCCCTGGGGCTGATCTGGCTGATGCTCTATCGCCGCCGCGCACGGGCGCTGGCAAACTTTCTTTCGCCCGCCATGCGCCAAAAACTCTGTCCGCCGGCTCAACCGCATCGGTTTTACTGGCAATGGTCCTGTCTCCTGGCCGGATGCTTGCTGACGCTGCTCGCGGCTGCCCGGCCGCAATGGGGCTTGCGTGAGGAAACCGTGCTCCAGCGCGGGCGCGACCTGATCGTCGCCCTGGACGTCTCCCGCTCCATGCTGGCCCAGGACGTTCATCCCAACCGCCTCCTGCGGGCCAAGGCCGACGTTCAGGACCTGCTCCGGGAATTGCGCGGCGATCGCGCCGCACTGCTTGCGTTTCGCGGTCGGGCCGTGCTGCTTTGTCCGTTGACTACCGATTACGGGTATCTGGAGCAAATCCTCGATGACGCCAGCATCGATTCGGCGCCTCGGGGTGAAACCGATATCGGGGACGCGATCCGCAAGAGCCTGGATGCCTTTGAAAGTGACCAGGGCTCGCATCAGGCCATCGTGTTGATTTCCGACGGCGAGGATCTGTCCGGCAAGGCGCGCCAAGCGGCCGAAGAAGCTAAGCAAAAAGGCGTCGTTATTTTTAGCGTTGGCCTGGGCGATCCGCAAGGCGCCAAGATTCCGAGTGCGCTGCAAACCAACGATTTCATGATGTATCAGGGTCAGCCGATCTTGACCAAATTGGATCCAGCAACGCTCAAGGCGATTGCCGAGATCACGGGTGGCGCCTACGTACCTGTGGGTGTTTCCAATGTCAAGCTCGGCGCCCTCTACCGGGACCACCTGAGCAAGATGGCGGTTCAGGACATCGAGGAATCAATCCAGCGGCGGTTCATCGACCGTTTCCAGTGGTTCCTGGGCCCCGGTTTGTGCCTGCTGCTGATCGCGGCCTTTTTGAGCCGCGGACGTCTAGCCAGGCATCCCGCACCGGACAAGGCGGCCCCGGTCGCGATGGATCCTTTGAAGCGTCAGGCCCACCCCGGAATGAACACTTACTCCTTACCCCTCGCCTATTCCGCCGTAGTAGCGGCTACCCAGGCTGGACAGGAAGGTGAAAAAAACGAAAACAAGATACCCTCTTGGGAGGGTCGCCCCGATGCGTCGGGGCGGGATGGGTTTGGAAAACAAACGCTGCCGGATTTGCATAAGGTTGTTTCAAGCTGTGCGCTGATCTTTTTCCTGGCCGGGAGCGTCCTCGCGGCCGGCGCCAACAGCCCGCCGCCGGCGCCGCCTCAATCCAATGCGCCGGTTTCCCGGATTCCTACGGCCGGGGAAGGGCGGCGGTCAGGAATGACCGCCCTCCCGTCGAATCCACCGGGTTCCCATGTTTCAGCTGCGGCGGAAAAGCACGCCCCGGCAATTCCCCCCGGCCGGGAGGGAGCGCGCCTGGCGCAGCGCCTGTATCTCCGCGGGAAATACCGCGAATCCGCCCAGACCTATCTCCAGGCGGCCCAGGGATCGAGCAGTCAACTGCGCGGCACTCTCGACTATAATGCCGCTTGCGCGTTATACCGTGCCGGTCAATACCAGGCGGCCGCGGATAAATTCGCCGAGGCGGCCCGGCAGGCTGATACCCATGCCGCAGCCGGCGCTTATAACTCCGGCTGCGCCTTGTTTCAGCTTGCGGAACAGGCCATTAGCGGCAGCGAGTCGAACCGCAACTATGCCGCCCGCCCCCTCCTGTTGGACCGGGCGGGCCAGGCGTTCCAACGCGCCTTGCGCCTGAACGCCGATCAAAGCTCAGCGCGCGACAACCTGGCCGCTGTCGTCCAGGTCCTGCCCGAGGCCCGGGAACAGGCCAAGATCCAAGCCTTGCTGGAGAAATATGGCAAGACGCCCCCGGACCAGATCGCCGATGATATGCTGACCGGCCAGCGTAAACTAATAGCGGACATGGCCCCGGCCATGACCAACGCCACGCCCGCTCGCATCGAAATGATGGAAACCCTCGCCGAGCGCCAGGACCGCAATAGCGACCTGCTGATTCCCCTGCGAGCTGGACTGGCAACATCCATGGCTGCGACACCGGCGCCCGGAGCTTTGCACAGCGCCGGAGCTTCCAATGCCCCGCCCAACCCGCAACAGCAGATGGCGGAAATAAACCAGCACTTGGATGCTGTTAAGAATATCATGCAGGAATCCCGCGCATCCCTGCGCAACCTGGAAAACAATGCCTATGTCTCAGCCGCCACCGCCGAATCGGGCATCTATAACTTTTGGAAAGCCATCGCCCCCTTTCCTAAACTGCTCGACGAAGACCTGCGCCGACAAACCAACGCCATCAACATGGCCAGCCTGGTTATGACCCAGGCCACGGATACGATCCACCATGATCTTCTGGCCCAGCAAAAGGAGGCCATTCAACTGACCCAGTTGTTCACCAACCGCTTCATCCAGTCAGTTCCCCCGGAAGGCCTCAAGCCGCCGCCGGCCGGAACTACCACGGCACCCACCCCTGGCCCCTCCCAGGAGGGGAACTTGCCCGAGCCGTCGTCGCCCGCCGGAACGAACGCGGCGCCGCCGGAGGAGGAAGGCATCACCCCCGAAAAGCGTGCGAAGATTCTCCACCTGGCCCATGAAGCAAGGTCCTGCCAGGAACAGGCCTCAAAACTTCTGACCGACTCCCTGCTTAAAGATTCCCTGGTCGAACAGAGAAAAAGTTACGACTTGCTGCTGGAAATTCAAAAACTCCTACCCAAGGACAAGAACAAACAGCAACAGGATCAAAATCAACAGAAACAGGACCAGAACAAAAAGGACCAGCAAAAACAAGACCAACAGCAGAAACAACAGCAACAGCCGCAGGACCAAAATAAGGAAAACCAGCCGAAGCCGGATCAGCCGCCCCAGGAACAACAGCCGCCGCAGGAACAACAGCCGCAACCGGCGTCCGAGGACCAGTCGAAACCGAAAGAAAAGGAAATGACGCCGGAACAGGCCCGCTTGCTCCTTGAAAAAGCCCAGCAACGGGAAAAGGAACACCAGGCAGAACGCACCCGGGATCAATACATCCCCCCCTCGCCGGTGGAAAAAGATTGGTAATATTTTCCGTGACTTGTCCGCCTCTGGCACTTCGATGTTCCTGGTAGATGCTGGAAATAAAAATCATGAACATGGTCAAGCTGACTTTCCATTCCGGCCCCCTACAGGGCCAGAAGTTGAAGTTCCAAACCAATATCATGCTTGGCCGCCATCCCGCTAATGCCATCATTTTAAACGATCCCAGCGTCTCCGCCCGCCATTGCAAAATCTTCAGCGCGGGAGAGCAGACCTTCCTGAAAGACTTGAAATCCTCCAACGGACAACGGTTAACGATTTGCCGATCAAGCTGACCGAACTGCATTCCGGAGACATGATCGTTATCGGCGAGTCGCGGATCGAAGTGCAGTTGACCCCCGCGTCGACCGACAAGCCAGCGCCGCCGGATAACAAACCATTGCCGTCGCTTTGTGAACCGGCGTTGTCGGAGGCAGCCGGGATTGTCGTAAAAACAGAAGCGGCGCCCTCGCCGCTTTCCGATATGTCGCCGAGAGACAGCCCTTTAGTTATGGGGAGCGGTGGATCGGGTTCTCCGCAGGCAGGCATTCCCGGAATCGAATCCGTCGCGACGGAACGCGACGGCCATCTTTCCAATTCACCAATTGCCCCAGCGGACGACAACGCGAAGTGCGTGGTATACACTGTAACACAGGATACTGTCGGAAATGGAGAGGCGGTCATTCCACCGGAATCCATCCCAAATCGATCGCTCTCGAAATCCCGTTTTGTCCTTGGTGGAGCGGCTTGTCCTCAAGACGTTTTTTCCGATGGAGAGCCCCCGTCACGGGGCGGGAAATTTTTCCGCCACGCTATTTACGTGGTCCGTAAGATACTTCTCCGGCAATCTGAACGCGTTAATGATAACGCATTCCACCTTGATAAAGAGAATCTACCGCCAAGCATGACGCAGAGGTGGCTACGATCATGGACAACCTCAAAATGGAAAATTATTCTCGCGACAACATGCGGGTTGGCCCTTTTGCTGGGAGTTGGGTTCGGCCTGCGATTTGCCTTGCATTCCAAACCTGGGAAAACAGCATCTCCGACAAAGCAGGTCGCCTCGAAACCCAAGCCTAAACCGGCGCCAACCTGGAACGATTCGGTCAAGACTTTCAAGCCGGAGGGCGATAAAGACCAACAGGCAAAACAACGGATCGCTTTTCTGAAGAAACTCATCCGCAGATTTCCAAACGACCAGCCGAACATATTAGCGGCCTATCTGGACATAGCCCGCCAATACAAGCAGTTGAAAGAACCGAAGCGGGCGATCGGATACTTCGAGGAGTTTCTCGGCAAGGCGGGCCGAGACGATAAACGCCGCTCCGGCTGTATGGCCTCGCTGATCCGAGCCCTACTGGCCGGCGGACGAACCGGCGAAGCCATGTCGGTTTTCGACGGGTTCTTCGAAGAAAAACCGGCGGCGGCATCCGCCGAAGCGGAACGAATCTGCGCGACAGCCCGCGCCGGCGGGCGGCCTGAGCAGACCGCGGAACTGGCGACGGCGTTCGAAATGCGTCTGCTGCAGCATTCAGGGAAGAATGCAAACCAAGGCGAACAGGAACTAATTCTGGCGTTGAGCAGGGACGAACGCTGGGCGCGGACGGAGCTATGGATGGGAGAGGTTAAGGAACGGATTCCATGGGATAATAACGACGAGCAGACCATGCTCATCGGAATTCTGGGCGGGATGCGTTCCGTGGACTGCTTCGTCAAGGCCATGCTGACAAACAAGCGGTTGACAGGTGAAGGTTGCGACGTTTCGGGCCGGTTCGAAGATCATAGCTATATCATTGCCTGCCAGTATCCGTGCAAGGCGGACCAGTTGCTGAGCTGGTACGGCAAGACAGGGTTCGAGGAGTACCGGACGGCGGCCGTCGGCTTTATCCGGAAAATGCACAAGCTGTACACGTCCACCAGGGACGGTTCCGGCCGGAACTGGCTGCCGATCGGGCAGTTTGTGGGTACGGATGGCAAGGCGTGCGACTACGGCAATGCGCCAAAGCTGGAGCGGAATGTGGGGCGCAATGATATTTGATGGAAAAAGTCGTGATATTTATCACGATA
>CAZALU010000027.1:0-38060 GCA_964486075.1 uncultured Verrucomicrobiota bacterium | reverse complement strand
GCTCCATCATTTACCCTGATCCTTTTGCCATCAATTATCGTGACCTCTCTCATATCCCAAGCCGCGCGTGGCAGCGTAGCTGGGCGATCTAAATCAATATACTAACCAGCGCTCACCGTATTTCAACATTTCGAAATGCAACCAGCCCAAAACAGAGAACGCCGACAATCATCAATAAGGCGTAGGCCCCGGCGCCAGCAACATAATTCCAGGGAATCACGTCCCCTCCGGCCAAGGCATCCACCAGCCAGAAGCTCTGCCAGTTCGGCAACAAGCCATAACAAACGGCAGCGACTGTTGAATGTTCCGCCGCCCGGCCCAGCAGGTAGTCCGAGAGCAATCCCAGAAAAAAGAGGATCCCGCACCCGGCCAGCGTGAACACCGGCGGCAGGCGGGTCGAGAGGCTGAGCGCGATGGCTGCAAAAACGGCCAAAGCCAAGCCAATCAACACACATACAGGCAGAAGACGCCACTCCAATAGCAAACCGAAACGGCAATAACCTCCTTCGGGATGCAGGCAAGCGCCCGCCAGAAATGCCGCAATCAGGCAAGGCGTAATGAACATGAAGGCCTGCGACACGAACGGACGCTTTAGTGAAAAATTACTAATCCCCGCCAGCATGAAAGCCAATGGAAGCGCCAAGTACAACAACATGCCCACTCGCCAATCCGTATTTAAGCCGGGCAGCGGCATGCGCACGCTCAACAAGGTTACGATCAGGCTGAGTAACGAAAACAGGAGCAGGACCAGCAGAACACCCCAATACTTGGCCAGAAAAAACACCGTACGGCTCACCGGTTTACAGAGCACCGTCGCCGCCGTGCCGCGTATGATCTCCCGGTACAGCGCCGCCGACGCGGCGGCACCGGCTAGCAGGAGACCAATCCCTAATTGAAAAGCGAAAGCCCCGTCCTGAACCAGCCGGGCTTCCTCGCCGAACATGAACAAAGACACCACCGGCAGTAAACCCGTCAAAGCAATGGAAGTAACCGCCAACAGTAGAACTATCGGCTGCCGGATAATATCAAGAAACGCATTGGCCGTCAGCGTTGTGAATTGTCGTAATGTTAGCGCAAACATCGCCACCCTCCCGTGCGAAACTGCACTCCCTGTCACATCAATACAATTCGCAATTTTGCCGCAGACGCGGCAATCAATAAAGCTAATTCACCACGACACTGATCTCACTGATAAAGCAGCGGAAATTGGCAACATCAAAATAATTTTCTCTGTCTTCCCATATCCGCGATCATCCATGCCATCCGCGGTATTTTTTTTGTTACTGTTGAATCTTGAGAGTAGTGAGTTGAATCTTGGATGTTTTTTCCCGCTCTTCCATTTGACATCCTTTATCCTCCCCTACCACCTTCCACCACACACCCCCCCGCCGCTTTCCTCTACCACGCGACTGTAACACAAAACCTTGGCCTTCCAGGCCGTGATCAGGGTAAGCGAACAGGGCAGCGTCAGGATCATATAGGCCCAAGTCGGCAAATGCATGACCGATTGCCACATTTCAAGCGCGAAATTAGTATTATACCGCCATGCCGCCATGAAAGAAAACCCTATCGTCACGATCAGCGGCACAATCATCAACAGGACGACTCCCAAGGCAAAAACCAGCGCCTCGATTTGGGCGCCACGTCCTCCCTGCATTCGCCAAAACGTGTCCGCCGCCAATAGGTTCACGAAAAAAAATGCCAGCATGCTTATCAAAATCAAGCCCAGCACATTGATAAAATAAAAGTCGATACCCGGCGCCGCCTTCCACCATTCCAGAAATGGCGCAAAATATATCTGCAGCAGCAGCAGCGCCAGGGCGGCGCGAACACGCCGCCGCCAACGGAGGCTGACGGGGCCGGCATCGGACAGCATCCAGAGTCCCCTCACGGCTAGGGCACTGCCCGCCACGTAGGCCGGCAGTTTCACGCAATGAAACAACTCCACGGCGGCGTTGCCAAAAAACAAGACCATCGCCAACAGCAAGCCCCAGAAAATCCTGGAAAACCCCTTGGCGATAAAAAAACAGCTTACCGGCAATTGTTGGTCGCCGGGCGAGAACGTTGCCCGGTCATTGTCGCCGGGAATCTTAGTCGGATTTATAGCAGCATCCGTCATACCGTCAAACACTGTAGCATAGCGCCCTGGAAATGGCCACTAATTCTCATTTCATCCTTATGCTCGCATATAAGATGGCTGATTGGCGCGTCAGCGCACGGATCGGGTCCTCAGCCGGCATCGGAATTAACCCTAAACAGTGCACTTGAACTGCGCTTTTTAGGGGTTAATAGGTCAAGCTGCTGCCACCGATGAATTCCCGCAACAGCGAATCGGGTGGCACGCAGGAATCGTCGGCCACAGCGTTCAGCGGCACAAGGAAATCATGGATCCGCTTGGCCCGGATATAGGCATCCTGCCGCGACGGATCGTCACGGTAGCAACGCATGGCTTCCGGGAAATAACGGAATACCCGGTGTTTCAGGATTGGGATTTCGTAGGGCAGTGCGCTGTTGAGCTTGAAATCCGTGGACTTGATGAAAGGAATAATATTTTTCAGCTCGCTGCGCCGAACATAATGCCAGTGCGTCAGGGTTGTCTCGGGCTGGGAGTTGCGGTGCCAGCTGTCGCGAATCATGCGCCGCATGAGGCGGTTATCCGCCCAGCGCAGGAACTGGCCGTCCGCCGACCGGAGTTGGCCCAAGGTTTCCACGAAGACCTTGAATTTCTGAGGCGCCGCGATGCGGCAGGTCATGCCGTCATACAGACCGTGCAGGCTGTCCACCAGCAGAAGATGGTTCTTCTCCAAGCGCGTTTCGTGGACGTCGAGCATGCGCTTACCGGTCTTGAAATCGTAATGCGGCGTCCTGACGGTTTCGCCAGCCAGGAGACGAACCAGGTGTTCGTTGATCAGGTCCATATCCAGCGATGCCGGCGCTTCGTAATCGTAATCGCCAAATTCGTCTCGCGGATGGCGCTCCAGATCAAAGAAGTAATTATCCATGCCTATGGCCTGAAAACTGACCCCGGCCCGCCGCAGGCGTTCACTGAGCTTGAGGGTAGCGGTGGTTTTACCGGAGGACGACGGCCCGGCCACAATCACGACACGCACCTCCCCCAGCCTTTCGAGTATCTGCGCGACGCACTGGCCGATTTCAGCATCGTAGCGTCGATCGCACTCCTGCACCAGTTCAGGGAAACGGCCCTGTTCCACGCAGGCGTTCAGATCATCGACCGTGTGGCAGGCATGATCGATGTTCCAGCATAGTACTTCGTAAATTTTCTTGTAGGGGATATTGTCGGTAACCTCGAAGGCTTCGACGCGGGCAGCGCGGGCCTGGGCACGCCGGTTGCGGTAGATGATGTAAGCGCGCGCGGTCCGGGCCTGGCCTTTTTCCATCAAAGTTTGCTCGACAAGGTCCTGGATTTCCTCCACGCTCGGCGTGGCGCCGACCCCATAGTTTTTCAGCAACGCGGTCTCTACATCCCGCCCCAGAGCTTCGGCCAGCGCGCGGTCTCCGCGCTTCACAGAAGCCATTGCCCGAAAAATCGCCGTGGCAATGCGGTCGCGATCGTACGGCACCAGGTTGCCTTCGCGTTTGATGATCTGGAGGATGGGTGAAGATGGGTCCATGGCGCGGTTAACTATATAAAAAGAGGAAACGTTCAACGCTCAACACACGACGTTTAAAGTTCAGACTTCCTGATCTGGGCGGAACATAGGCTGGCACATCCAGTAGTTTACGCCAGTCAGCCCGGATCAGAAAATCTGAACTCATAATGGTGATGAAGGTGGCATAGTTATAGATCGGCAAGAAACCAAGGGTATGAAGAGAGAACAGATTCAACGCCAACGAGTCGGTTATCATGACCATTTTGTGTATGACTACGGTATTATCACGCCCCATTGTTCGTCTGGCAGGTTCCAGCCGCCGCCAAGGGCTTTGTAGAGCTGGATGACGGCCGTCAGGCGGCCGAGCTGGGTCTGGGCCAGGGCATTCTCGGCGGGAAATAACTGTTGTTGGGCTTCGATCACTTCGTAGTAACTGGCCTTGCCGGCGATATAGCGCTCGCGCGAGACGAGCACGGCATCGTCATAGCAACGCACACATCGCGCCTGCTGGGCAAAGACATTTTCCAATTTGACGCGGGTGATTAGGGCGTTGGCGACATCCTGAAACGCGGCGCGCACGGCCTGCTCGTAGACCAGCGATTGTTCCTCTGTCTGGGCACGCGTCTGGCGGATCTGGGCCAGCAGAGCGCCACCCTGGAACAGCGGCCCGGTCAACGTGCCGCCCAAGCCCCAGGCAGCGGCGTCGCTGTTGAACGAATCGAGGTCCGGACTGGCGCGTCCAAGGACAGCAGTCAGCCCGATTTTCGGAAAACATTGGGCAATGGCAACCCCAATCTGGGCATTGGCGGCGCGCAAATTCTGTTCGGCCGCCAGGATATCCGGCCGACGTCGGAGCAGATCGGAAGGCAAACCCGCAGGCACTTCCGGTGGCGAATCCTGGTCGCGCAATAACGCTTGCCGCAGGATCGGCCCGGGATTGCCGCCAAGCAGCAGATTGATTTCGTTTTCCTTGATTGCAATCTGCCGTTCAAGTTCGGGAATGGTGGCGGCGGTGGAAGCCACCGCGGCCTCAGCCCGGGATGTTTCCAGCCGCGACGCAGCGCCACCGGCCAGCTTCCGGCTGAATATGTCCAGACTTTCCTGGAACGACGCTTGGGTCCGCTGAGCAATATCGACTTGAAGATCGAGTTTTAGGAGTTCAAAATAGGATTGGGCAACGTTACAGACGAGGGTCAGCATGACTCCGCGTCGGGCGGCATCGGTGGCTGCCAATTGAGCGCGCGCGGCTTCGTTCAGACGTCGAATCCGGCCCCATAAATCTATTTCCCAGGCCGCACTGCCAGCCAGCATGACGGGGTTGCCGGTTTCGCCGGTGCCCATCGTCGGATTGCCGCCAAAGGCATTGCGGCTGTGTTCCAGATCACCCGCATAGCCGATTTGTGGAAAGAATTTACCGCGCGACTGGGCGGCTAAGGCCTGGTATCCCTCCACGCGCTTGACGGCAATGCGCAGGTCGTAGTTGTTGGTGAGCGCGGTCCGTATCAGGTCCTGGAGCGTATCATCCTTGAACAAGGCCCACCAGGGCAGATCGGCCATGGTCACCTGCTGGCTGACGACACCCTGCCCGATGAATCCGCCGGGCATCTCCACCGAAGGCGTCTTGGCATTGGGTCCCATGGCGCAGCCGGCAGCGAGCGCGAGGACGATGAGCGGCGCGGCAGCACGTGTTATGGTTATTAAAATATGTTTCATTGCACTTATCGCCCCGCAAGCGGGGCGGACCTTATTCTGAATTGTAGGGCGGGAACGCCCCCTGGGCTTCCCGCCGTCCGGGAATGGGTCGGCGGGCAATCCCGCCGAAACGGCGGGACGTGCCCGCCCTACAAATAACAAATTCCTATCAGATTAAATTAGGACCGGCAGTCGCCGGTCAACTTTGTCCCCAGGTAGGGCGGTTTTGACAAAACCACCGTTTGTGATCGAATGCGGCGCGCTCGGCGAGCGTGCCCTACCTTTTTGAAATTCCTATGCATTAAATTAGACCGCCATGCGCGTAGCGCGATCAGGTCAACTCCGACTATAGCCGATCCCAATACGCTCCGTGATCGGGATTGGGGTCGGCTCCGAAGACCGCGCCCAACGTGCGCGGCTACAGAAAATTGAAATCCTATACATTAAATTAGGCGCCCCGATCCGGATCGGGGTGCAACTCTTACTGTAGCCGACATCGATGATGGCGGTCCTAATCCGAGGACCGCGACCATCGGTCGCGGCTACAACACTTTAAAATTCCTTAACATTAAATTAGACCGGCAACTGCCGGTCTACTCTCCCATACTTTTAACCGCTGATAGCGCGGATTTCGCGGATAAGATTATTTATCATCCGAGCCCACCTGCGGTTTATCTTCTTTCTGCCCTATCTCCTTGCCGTGAATCAAATGCTGGACAAATGTAAAGGAGACGGGGATTATGAAAATGGCGATACAGGTGGCAGCCAGCATACCGCCGATCACAGCCGTGCCAAGCACCTGGCGCGACACCGCGCCGGATCCGGAGGCAACCCAGAGCGGCATACATCCCAGGATAAATGCAAAGGCGGTCATCAGGATCGGGCGCAGCCGGATGCGGGCGCTATGCAGGGAAGCATCAACGGCGGACATACCGCCTTCATAACTTGTTTTGGCAAACTCAACTATCAGGATCGCGTTTTTAGCGGCCAGCCCGATCAGCATGATCAGGCCGATCTGGACATAGACGCTGACGTCCATCCGGCGCAGATAAATCGCCAGGAAGGCACCGAAGACCGCGACGGGAGTGCCCAGAAGCACGCTAAATGGCAAGCCCCAGCTTTCATACTGGGCCGCCAAGATCAGGAACACAAACAACAACGACAGCCCGAAAATGGCCCATACAGGGACCCCCTGCTGGGCCTGCTTTTCCTGGTAGGACATCGCCAGGTAGTCGTAGCCCATCTCGACCGGCATGGTCCGGTCAAAGACATCTTCCAGGACTTTCATGGCCTGGGCCGAGCTGTAACCCGGGGCAGCAGTAACGTTAAATTGAGCGCTGCGATACATATTGAAACGCATCGTAAACTCCGGCCCGACCCGCGATTCTATCTTGGTCAAGGCCGAAAGAGGCACCATGCTTCCCTGGTCGTTGCGCACGTAAAACTGGCCCAGGTTTTCGGAACGGGTGCGGGACTCGCCCTCGGCCTGGAGATAGACCTGCCACTGTCGGCCGAACCTGTTGAAATAGTTGATAAACGCGCCGCCCATGAAGGCCTGGAGTGTTTTATAGACCTGCCCGATGTCCACCCCCTGCTTGAGCGCCTTATCGCGATCGACATCGACATAGACCTGCGGCACATTCGGTAAAAACGTGGTGTTGATAGAGGCAATTTCGGGGCGTTGGCGGACGGCGGCCGAAAAGGTTTTTACGTTATCCGCCAGGAACTCGATATCCTTGCCGGCGCGGTCCTCAAGCAGGAACGTCACCCCGCCAGCCGTGCCGATGCCCGGAATAGCCGGTGGCGAAAACGCAAAGGCAATAGCTTGGGGAATCCCGGCCAACTGACGGTTGATATGCGACGCGATCGCAGTGTATTGCTCTTCCGGTTTTTTACGTTCTTCCCAGTGCTTGAGAGTGACAAAGAAAAAGGCGCTGTAGGTGTTTTGCACCGCACTTAACATACTGAAACCGCAAACCGTGATGTAAGATTCGATTCCCGGTGTCCGTCCGAGTATTTCCTCGATCTGTGTGCAGACCTGATCCGTGCGCTGCAGCGAAGCGGCATCCGGCAGCTGTACATTGACAAACATATACCCCTGGTCCTCTTCCGGAATAAACGCGCCCGGCAGTATGTTGCCGAACCAGGCTACGCCCAGAGACACAATAAGCAGGAACAGCAGGCTGAATCCTGTTTTACGGATGCAGGCCCCGCAAACCGCAACATATCCGTTGGTTGCGCGATTGAACATGCGGTTAAAAGCGTCGAAAAACACCCCGACCGGACCCCGACTTTTGGCACGTGGCCGCAACAACAGGGCGGCAAGAGCCGGGCTAAGCGAGAGGGCGTTGAAGGCCGAAATAATAACTGAAACCGCGATGGTCACGGCAAATTGCTGGTATAGCCGGCCGGTGATACCGGGAATAAACACAGTCGGAATGAACACGGCCGCTAAGATAAGCGCAATGGCAATCACCGGGCCAGACACCTCGTCCATGGCCTTGAAAGCCGCCTCCTTGGGCGACAAGCCTTCCTCGATATGACGCTCCACGGCCTCAACCACCACGATGGCGTCATCCACCACCAGCCCAATGGCGAGGACCAGTCCGAAAAGCGAAAGCGTATTGATGGAAAACCCGAAAAGCGGGAACAGGATAAAGGTCCCGACGAGCGAGACCGGCACGGCCAGCAGTGGTATCAGCGTGGCGCGCCAGCTCTGCAGGAAAAGAAACACCACCAGAATGACGAGTAGCAGCGCTTCCAAAAGAGTTTTAACGATTTCATGGATACCGGCCCTGACAGCACTGGTTGTATCGAGCCCAACCACGTAATCCAAGCCGGCCGGGAAGCGTTGTTGAAGTTCAGCCATGCGTTGCCTGGCGCCATCGGCCGCCTGGATGGCATTTGATCCCGGCATTTGGTAGAGCGCGATAACGGCTGCGGGCTTGCCATTCAAGCGGCCCTTGAGGTTATAAACTTGGGCCCCCAGCTCCACGCGTGCAACGTCCTTGACGCGGATCATGGAACCATCCGGGGCGGCCCGGACCACGATCTCCCCGAACTCCTCGGCGTTAACCAGGCGGCCCTGGGCGCGCACGGCATAGGTAAAATCTTGACCGGATGGCACCGGTTCGCCGCCGATCTGGCCGGCGGGGTTGACCGCGTTCTGTTTGTTGACAGCATTTATGATATCCGGAATCGTGATTTCAAGCCTGGCAAGCTGGTCGGGCTTGACCCATAAACGCATCGCGTACTGTCCGGCACCGAAGACCTGTAAACTGGCAATACCAGGCACACGGAGCAACTGGTCGGTCAGGTTGATGTACGCATAATTAGCCAGAAACACTTCGTCGTAGTCACCCTTGGGAGAATACAGGCAGAACAGGATCAGCGGCGCGGAGGAGGATTTCTGAACCGTGACACCGGCATTGCGGACATCCGAGGGGAGCTGAGACTCGGCCTGCGATTCGCGCATCTGCGCCAGTATCTGATCCGTGTTGGGGTCGGTCTTGACGTCAAAACCGATACGCATCGACATGGATCCGTTGTTGGCGTTGATCGAATACATGTAGGACATGTTGTCCACACCGCTCATCTGCTGTTCGATGGGCGTGGCGACCGACTGTTCCACCGTTTGCGCATCGGCCCCGACGTACATCGCTTGGATCTGGATTTCGGGGGGAACGATATCGGGGAACTGAGCCGTGGGCAGGCCCAGCATGATCAGCAGGCCAACAATCACCATGATGATCGAAATCACCATGGCCACGATCGGGCGGTTGATAAAAAATCTAGTCATGAATGTCGGATGCTTTCAGATTTGTCAAAGGTCAACAGATTGCCGCGCCAGAGGCGAGATCAGAGGTCTGACGGCATCGGCTCCTTCGTCACAGACTCTGGAGTCGTTTCGGATTCCACCTTGTAAGGCTTCGGGTTGACCAGCATGCCTTCACGCGCTTTTTGCGCGCCTTCGACCACCACCCGTTCGCCTAGTTTCAGCCCCTCGGTGATGACAATGAAAGACCCGATCGTAGCGCCCGTCCGCACAGGACGAATGGATGCCTTGTCGTTATTATCCACGACTACGACATAAAACGTGCTCTGCATTTCGACGACGGCACGCCGTGGCACCAGTAAAGCGTCCTTGATCACTTCGACCACAAAGCGTACATGGGCATACTGGCCGGGCCGTAACATGCGATCCGGATTTGGAAAAAGGCCGGCGATGCGAATAGTGCCGGTTTTAATATTCACCTGGCGATCGGCGATCACTATATTTCCCTTGTGCGGATAGAGCCGTCCGTTAGCCAAAATAAGTTCCAGATTATTCTTCACCTGGGCGCCGTCTGCCGATCCCCTCCTCTCGGCTAACCGCTTTTCCGCCGCCCAAAGGTATTCCTGCTCGCTGATCGGAAAATACACCTTGATGGGGTCAACGGTCGATACGGCCATCAGCGCCAAACTGCTGGGTCCCACCAAGTCGCCGACCTGGGCTTCGGCGATGCCGGCAATGCCGTTAATCGGGGATGTGATTTTTGTGAATTCCAGGTTAAGCTCGGCCTGCTGGACGGCAGCCCGGGCCGATTCCAACGCGGCTTGGGCACCCTTGTTGGACTGGATGGCATTATCCAGCTCCTGCTGGCTGATGGCATTATCCTTGGCGAGGGGTGTATAGCGTTTGACGTCGATGGCCGTCATATCTAAGTTGGCCTGCGCCCGGGCCAGATCGCCATTGGCTTTGTCCAGTGCCGCCTGGAACGGGCGCGCATCTATTTCGAAAAGCAAATCGCCTTGGCGGACGAAATCACCTTCCTTGTAGTTTTGTGATTTCAGGTAACCGCTAACCTGGGCATGAATCTGGGCATTGACCATTCCATCCAGCGTTCCGATCCAATCCCCATAAATGGGCACGTCTTTCTGGAACACATCCGTCACCAGCACATCCGGCGCCATCATCTGGGGCGCACTTGATTTTTTATGACAACCCGCACAACCCGGCAGCAGCACCAGGGTCATACCGGCAAAAAGACAGGTCTGCAACCAGAATATTATTTTTGGATTCATCATGCCCGTCCTTCTTGAAAAAAAAGATAACAGCCCAAGTTATAGGGTAAATACCCTCCTCGCTGTTGTTTAAGCTATTAACATAGTCATGAAAAGGAATAGTACCGGAATCACTTATCCTCGGCAAATTAAATCGGAGCAATTCTATCTATAATGTCGCAGATTCATTATTCGAAGCGCATTCAACACACTTGGGTTGCGGGCAAGACCCGCGTTAGAAGATTCCGCGCCTTGGACTAGCGCGGCAACGGCAGGTCCAACAGCAGACGCAGTTCCGGGATCGGACGGAGCACCTTGCCTTCCGCCGACAAGCAGACATGGACGGTATAGCCGGTGACCACCAGCTCCTGGCCGCGGCGCACCTCGTAGTCCACCCGCAGGCGCGGGCCCTGGAGAGAACAGCGGGACTCAACGGCCAGCAGGTCGTCGTAGTGGGCTGGGGTCTTGTATTCGCAGTGCGCCTCCACCACCGGCAGGAACACGCCGCGCTTCTCCAACTCACCATACGGCAGACCGGCGCCGCGCAGGAAGTCGGCGCGTGCCATCTCAAAATAGACCAGGTAATTGGCGTAATAGACGAAGCGCATCTGATCGGTATGAGCGTAGGGCACGCGCACGGCATATCTAAATATCTTGGCTGGAGCCATGAATTGTTCCTCCTAATCTGCATACCTATCAGTTTACGGACCGATTGTCAATACGCGCAAGACGCCCAATTCGCAATTTGCATGTTGGCCGGCAGCTGCTGCCGCCTTGCGCGGCAGGGGCGACAGATTGGCTGGAAAATGACGCTTTTCCAGCCAATATCTTCACCCGCGACGCAAGGTCGCGAGGGTCTAAAGGCCATCATGCGCATTGCTGATTCTCGCGCTTGACTCTGCGACGCGGGCAATGGCAGAATGCATTTATGGGACTCAGCTACACAGAAAAGCTTGAACGCTACTTCCTGGATGTAATTCACGACCAACGACCGGGCCGTTTCGCCCGCTATTTCAGTTGTTTACTCAGGCATCTGTCTTACATTTATGGCGGCCTGACGGCGATGCGCAATTTTCTTTACGAAAAGCGCATTCTCCGCGATCACACCCTGGGCTGCCAGGTCATAAGCATCGGCAATCTCACGGTAGGCGGAACCGGCAAGACGCCGATCGTTGAAGTTTTTGCGCGCGCACTCCAGAAGGCCGGCCGCAGGGTGGCCGTCCTCAGCCGCGGGTACAAGAAAGTGGAGCACGGTTTCTGGAAAAAAACGCTCACCAAATTTAGCAGGCGTGAGCGATATCGCCTGCCGCGGGTCGTCTCCAATGGTCGGGAACTTCTGCTGGATTCTGCCATGAGCGGCGACGAACCCTACATGCTGGCCTCGAACCTGCCCAACGTAGTCGTCCTAGTCGACAAGGACCGCGTTAAAAGCGGACGTTACGCCATCGATAAACTGCACTGCGACACCCTGATCCTGGACGACGGCTTCCAATACCGCCGTCTAAAACACCGGGTAGAAATCGTGTTGGTCGATTGCACCAACCCATTCAGCAACGGCTACGTCCTGCCGCGCGGCCTGCTCAGGGAATCCACGGCCAATCTCCGACGCGCTGACTTCATTTTCGTTACCAAGTCCACCGGCAAAGACGCCGTGGCGCTCCAGGCTAAAATCGAGGCGATCAATCCTGACGCTGAAATTTCGATTTGCACGCATCGTCCCAAATATCTGCAGAACGTTTACTCCGGCGAACGCAAAGAATTGAGTTTTCTGCAGGATCGCACGGTGGGCCTGGTATCGGGCATCGCCAGCCCGGACGGATTCGAAAATGAAATCCGGCGGCTGGGCGCCGGGATGTGTTACCGCAAGCGTTTCGCGGACCATCACCGTTACACCCAGCAGGAAATAATAAATATCATCAATAAGTCCAAGCGCAACAACGCTTCCGCCATCATTACCACGGAAAAAGACGCCGTGCGTTTTCCGAAGATCGAGCGTCAGGATGTGCCAATTTATTTCCTGCGCGTGGAAATTGAACTGCTCAGCGGCGTGGAGGATTTTAATGCCTGCATTTCCAGAATCTGTTTCCGGTGAACCGCGCGCCACCCGCTCTGGGACCGCCCCAAGGACGCCTGCGGAGAGCGTGCTGATCGCCGGAGTCAACTGGCTGGGCGACAGCGTCATGAGCATGCCGGCCCTGCAGGCCTATCGGCGAACTCACCCGCAAACCAAGCTGGTGATGCTGGTTAAACCGCGTCTGGCCGGTTTGTGGCGCCTACACCCGGCAATCGATGAACTCTGGACAGTGCCGGCCCACCTTGGCGGCATGCTCCTAGCCGCGCGCCGGGCAGGCGGCGAACGCTTTCAAACAGCTTTCATTCTACCGCACTCGTTCCGCTCGGCCCTGGTACCTTTTATGGCGCGCATTCCGAACCGCGTCGGCTTGCCCGGCCACGGACGCGACTGGATGCTGACCCGCATCGTCCAAGCGCCTTCCCTGCCGGGCTTGGAACATCAATACCACGAATACCGCGAGCTGTTCGGCGTGAGCGATTTACCGTTGGAAGCGCCCCGCCTTAATTTATCCGGGCAATTGATGGATCACGCTCTGCGGCGCCTGAAAAACCTGAATACGCCGCGCATCGCACTATTGCCGGGTGCAGCCTATGGTCCGGCAAAGCGCTGGCCGGCCAATCATTTTAGCGCTCTTGGAAGAATGTTGAAATCCGCATTGCATTGCGGTATCGTTGTGCTCGGATCGGATTCGGAAAACGATTTATGCGCCCGGGTAGCTGCAAGCATCGGCGCCGGGACTTGCAACTTGGCGGGCCAGACCACGCTGCCGGAGTTCGTGGCACTGCTAGCGAACTGCGCTCTGGTTGTGGCCAACGATAGCGGCGGTATGCACTTGGCCGCCGCTGCCGGTGTTCCAGTGCTGGCGATTTTTGGGATCACGGATCCGCAAAAAACGGGCCCGCTCGGGGACCGGGCGCGGATACTTCAGGAAAGCGCCCGGAAAAGCAGGGATCTTGAACGAAACTCAGAGGAAGCCGTTCTGGCCTTGCAACGGATTACGCCGGAACAGGCTTTGGCGGCAGCCCAGGCACTGCTGCAGTGAGGGAGTGGAGGGTTCAGGGAAGATAAAGACCAGGGGTACAATCATGCGTAATAAAATTTCAGCCTGCCTGACTGTCGGCAACGAGGAAAACAACATCCGACGCTGTCTGAACAGCCTGTCCTGGGTTGACGAAATTGTTGTGGTAGATAGCTTCAGCAAGGACCGCACGGTAGAAATCTGTAAGGAGTATACGGAGCGCGTTTACCAACACAAGTGGCTAGGTTACGTCGGACAAAAAGAGCTGATCAAGAAAATGGCCTCCCATCCTTGGATCCTGTTTATTGATGCCGACGAGGAAGTGTCGCCGGCATTACGCGCTGAAATAATCAACGAATTCGAGAGCGGCAGGAATCAAAAATACGACGGTTATGAATTTCCCCGCAAGGTGTTTTTTCTTGGCCAATGGATCACCCACGGCGAATGGTGGCCGGATATTAAAATGCGTCTCTACCGCAAGGACAAGGGTGTTTGCACCGGCCGCGAGCCCCATGATCACGTCCTGGTAACCGGCCCCATCAAGCGACTGAAAGGCTGCCTGTTTCATTACACCTACGACGATCTTTTCGACCAAATCGCGACCCAGAACCGATTCTCCACCATCTCGTCCGAGAGTCTGTACAATGAACCGCGCCGTTTCTCCGGCTTCGATCTAGTTTTCAGGCCCATGTTTCGTTTTTTCAAGGGCTACATTTTAAAACGCGGGTTTATGGATGGATTTCGCGGATTCATCATAGCCAACCTGATAGCCATCGGAGTATTTTTTAAGTACGCCAAGCTCTGGGAACTGACCCACATCAAGAACACGCTGGCGAACAACAAAAGTCCCCTGACCAATTCCGACAATCACAAGAATAATGCCGTCGGCGCAGCCGCGGCCAACACGACACCGCCACCGACGCCGGCTCCTTGAATACTTAAGCACCGCCCCTTAACAATGCGGGGCAAATCTAACCCCGTGGATAATCAACGCGTCATAAGATCAGCTGGCCTGGTGAGCGCCTTCATTCTCATCAGCCGTGCGTTTGGACTGGTGCGCGACATGGCCATGGCCGCTTTTTTTGGCAGTTCCATGGCCATGGACGCTTTCGTGGTGGCCTTCACCATTCCCAATCTGTTCCGGAATCTTTTCGGCGAGGGCGCGCTCTCTTCAGCCTTCGTCCCCGTGTTCTCGGAAACCTTGGAGAAACAGGGGCGCGAAACCGTTTGGCGATTCGCCCGCAACATGATGTCCCTGCTCGCTGTAATCCTGGCCGGCTTGGTGCTGCTGGGAATTGGAATTACGGCACTGCTACAGGGGATCTTTCCTTTTAGCCCGCGGGTGGCCCTGATCCTGACCCTACTCCAGATCATGCTGCCCTATACCTTCTTCATCTGCATGGCGGCTTTCTTCGCGGCCATGCTGAATTCCCTGCATCGTTTCGCGCTGCCGGCCGCCACCCCCGTGGTTTTGAACCTGATTATGATTGCCACGCTGCTAGTGGTCTGCCCGCGCCTGGACGCCGCGGGCCACCTGAGGATTGTCGTCGTCGCCGGAAGCGTGGTCGCCGGGGGCGCCGTCCAGTGGCTGATGCAACTGCCTCTGTTGATGCAAAACGGATTTCGACTGAGGCTTTCCTTCGATTGGAGCGATCCCCGGGTGCGGCGCGTGATGCAGTTACTGGGTGTGGCAGTGATCGGCACCGGTATGACCCAGCTTAGTGTGCTGCTCGACCGCCTGGTAGCGGTATTCATCGGAACGGGCAGCGCCTCATACCTTTATTACGCCGAACGCCTGATATACCTGCCGCTGGGTCTGTTTGCAACCGCACTGGGCACTGTGCTTTTGCCCGCCTTTTCCGGACATGTAGCCCAGGGTCAACCCGGCCGGCTTCGCGAAACGCTGAACCAATCCACACGCCAGCTGATGTTCTTCATGGTACCGGCCGCAATCGGACTGTTTGCGCTGGCCCGGCCGATTGTCGAACTGGTCTATCAGCGCGGCGATTTTTCGGCGCAGACCACCGCCATGACAACGGTGGCGGTGCAGTGTTACGCGCCGGGTTTGCTGGTATTCAGCCTGCTCAAGGTGCTGGTACCCGTCTTCTACGCCCACCAGGACATGAAAACGCCGGTGCGGGTCGGCATTGCCTGCACGGGACTGAACATGGGCCTGAAACTGATCCTGATCCTGGCCTGGCAGCTCTGGCCTTTTGCCTACGCCTATGCCGGTCTCGCCGTCGCCACGGTGCTATCCTCGGCGGTGGCCGTGGTCACGCTGGGCTTGCTGGCCCACCGCCGGCTGGGCTCTTGCGGCTGGCGCTCCATAGCAATGGCCGGCGCCAAAATGCTGGCCGCAGCCCTGCTCATGACCGGCGCCGCCATGGCCGTTCACGGCTTCCTGCTGCACGTTGAATGGCCAATGTCACTGCCGGAATTCTGCCGACAACTGATCGCCATTGTCGGCGCCATGAGCGTCGGTGTCCTGACCTATGGATTGAGCGCCGCCTTGTTCCGCTGCCGCGAATTGTCGGAATTCCGGGATGCACTCCGCCGGCGGCGGAAAAACTTGGTCGCAAACAAAAGCTGAAGAATTGGAAGGCACTTGCACACGCCGATACGCAATTCCGCAGAGCAAGCAAAAACGTCACCGTGCAGCAAGCGTCATCCCCAAGCGGGCTGTCTGCCCGAAACCCAATCAAAGAAAGAATAGCAGGCACGGAGATAATCAATTAGGTCCGCCACGAAGGATAACTCCGACTGTAGCCGACCACGTTGGGGTCGGTTCTGCTCTTCTGTAGCCGATCACGCTGGGGTCGGTTCTGCTCTTCTGATTCCGCTGAAAACCCCGATTAAGAAGGTCGGGAAGGAATCCCGACCCTACCAAATCCGTTAAAATAGGCCTATTTCGATGACGGGAGGGACGGCGTTCCCGCCGTCCGTAGAGTTTTTCAGCGGAATCCTCTTCTGTAGTCAATCCAGATACGCTTTATGTTTGGGATCTGGTCGGTCATCCGCCAATCCAAGACCGCGCCCAACGTGCGCGGCTACAAAAGATTGTCCGCCAAAGTTTTAGCAACGGTCTAAGCGGATTCGCCGCAGGCGGAAAACTACCATGCATGAATTAACGATGAATGTAGCGGATCACACGGAGCAGGAAAATTATTTCCCTGTTCCCAGAGTAGATCAGACGGCCCGGCAGGCTGCCGGGCCATGCCAAAGATAACTGCCTCTTAGCGCCTCATACACACGAAACCGTTATACCTGAATATTGCGCCAGCTCGGCGCACAATTCAGGTACTAAATGACACAGCACCCTGTCACCCTGAGCGAAGCGAAGGATATCGCAGGTTGTCCGAGACGGGGATATTCCTCCGCTGCCAGCCGGAAGCGGCAAGATCGTCTCCAAGCCCGACACAGCGATGCCTCTACGGCGCCAAGCGCGCACCGCGTCCGCCCATGACGTTATGCCGGGCCGTGCCAATGGCAGCAGCGTAACTACGGTCTGACACGCGCGCAAAGCCACCCTTGTTCATCCAATAGCCGCCGCGAGCCCCGGCGCCGAAGGCGTCGGTTACTTCTCCATCCTTCAGGCCCGGCCAGGCCACGACATCGGCATGTCCATTGATGGTTAAATTTCCATCCCCGTGCAGACCGGTGAAGGCCCGCCCAGCCTCATTCCCCGCCGTCACCGTCCGTTCCCAGACATTGCCCGATAAATCTAAAGCTCCGCAATAACCCGCGCCCGTGTTGGTCCGTCCCGAACCAAGTTCCGCATAGCTCCCGCAACGGAACGGTCCCAGTGCGTGCTGCCCGACATTACAGTTGCCCCCGTTGGGCATCTCCGCGACGGTACCCGGGTCTTTCAGTGACAAGAGGGGTGCCAATTTCAGAGCCGCATTACCCCAGGCATATTCGTCAGCCAGCGGGGCCAGCGGCCCGCGGCAGGCTTTCTCGAACTCCAATTCGGTCATCGGGCGCAGGGCGGCCCAGTCCAGGTAGGCCGCCAAGTCCATCCACGAAATCCAGTTACAGGCCACCCATTCAGCGTCGTTTGTTTCGTTCAACTTCGCGGCATTGGCATTGACAGCCGCCCCGGCATTGTTGTTTGCATCGCACCCGAAGAACGCCGGGCTGCCGCCTGTCTTCTTGATGAAGTTCCGCGAATTGATGTCGTTAGCGATAACGCCAAAATTCAGTTTGGGAGCATGTCGGTTATCCTGCTGCCGCGCCGTGAGAGTATTAAGGAAATCGCAATACTGTCGCTGAGATATCTCCATCTTCATCAGGTAGAACGCCGCAAACCCTTTGGGAAACGCGGCCGGCAGGATGCCCGGCGCGCCGATTTTATTCTCATAAACATCACCGGCGCCCCATAAACAACCCGGCGCGTTAGAGATCGTTATCCGCCCTTCAGCTTGCACCAGGAAAGGCGTATTGGCGTCAGCGCCGGCGTGGAATTTTCCACTCTCTTTTCCGTTCGGGGTTCCGAGATGGAAACTGCCCGCGGCCACGGAAACCATTTCGACGGCAAAAACCTTGAGTAGCGCCTTGGCTGAGGGCACGCCCCGGGAACCCGACGCCAGCAATAGGTTGACCCCGACATTCACCACCGCGCCCGTGCCATCCTGCGCCCGCCGGATGAACGCGCCTTTTTTATCCGCCGGCACAACGATATCCAGCTTGATGCCGCTGCCACTGCTGAACCCCGCCGGATTAACGCCGCTGACCGCCAGATCCGCATGACGCCAAGTCACGCCCTTATCGATGGAATACTTCACAAAAACCCAGCAGGCATCGTGGCTCGCCCCATCGCGCCAAGAGCCATCCCAAGCCAGGTCGAACTGCGCCGCCCGCTTGTTGCCCGCCGTCTCGGTCAACACCGCGTTCGTCACCGCCGCGTTGCCGGCCAAGGACGGCACAACTCCGGCTAACAGGCCGGCCAGCACTGCAATGATTTTCAAGGTATTTCTACTGCTCATCATCGTTCGCCCTCCTGCTGATCTAAATTCATAACATCGAAATCACTTCACCGTTACGTTGCCGGATTCCTCTACTGCATAGCCCAGCTTGATCCGCAAAACGCGGGCGAGGCGCGCTTCGACCACATACAAATAGCGTTTGGAAAGCGCTGTGGCCGTCGGAAACCACAAGGGAATATTGGGCTCCTTGAGCCGCGCGCTGGGCCCGGAATCCAGGTTGCCGTAGCGTCCGATGCGCAGCACTTCGTTGCCTGCGGTATCTATCATGCGAATTGTGTTGCGGTGTGCGGCCGGCACATAGATACGCCCGAAATCATCGGCACAGAACCTCAGGCTGAAACAAATACAGGCCTCGTGACCCTTGCTGAACCGCCCCCAGGCCGGGCTGGACCCCGGGAACTCCCATTCCACGCCCTCCAGCCAGGCGGGGTAAAGACCGCATTCTCCCCAATCGAGCATGGTTCCGCTCCAGTGCGTTGCCGGGCGCTTCGGCAAGGGTGGAATCGGATACCCCCAGTCAGGATACTTACCCGTCAATTGGCCCTGCGCGTTGGTCTGGGGCTGGTGGATGACCAGGCCGGGCTGGTACTTGCCCTGGCCCGCCCGCCACAAAACGCCGCCCCCCTTGGGCCCGAATTTATAGATCGTTCCCACCGCCTTGGTCAACGGATTATGCACGAACTTCATATAACCGGCTTCCACCTTGTTCCCCGATCGCAAAGTATCCCAGTCCGCAGCGCTGATACCGAAGTCCTGCACCCAAGACGGCAGATTGGAAGCTACATCGTCTTCGTAAAACTGGCCGATCTTACGCACCAGGTTATCGCTGACGTAAATATTGCCGCGTATATCGACGACCGGAGAATGCGCTCCGCCGGAGAGCTCGTGGACCACACGCTTCCCGATCATCTTCCCGTCAATTGTGTAGCGGTCGATGGCGACATGGTGGTCCGCGCCCTCCCCGGAAGCGCGCCCGCCGGCCACATCGGTCCAGTTGTAGTAACGCGCCACGTAAACATCGCTATTGGGCGTCACGTAAAACCCGCGTTCCCCCGCGCGCGTCAGGGAATGCGGCACCAGCAGCCAGTTCGTCAGGGCCGGAGCGGCTGGATTTGTCGCCCACGATTCAGGGAAAACCTCAATGCCCTCAGGCGCGAATCCGTAGCGTGTCACCCATCGGCCGTCCCGCGCCGCGACCAACTCCTTGGCAGCCATCTTCCCCAGGTAGCGCCCGGAATTGGCGTCAAACCAGGATGGCCCCGCGCAGATGATATCCGAATCCCATCCCGCGGCGATGCGATAGTAGGTTGCCGGAGGATTCTGACCGACAACCAGCTTCGGCTCCGCGAACCGGTCCCCGAGGTCCTGCACACTCAAAATGCGGTAAGCCTCGCCGTCGCTATTTTTTTCGCGGCCGTCCCCGGTCCAGACCAGCTTCAGCTCAGGCCGAGCCGCGGAAACGTCAAGGGCCATCGTCCACCAATAGTTCCAGCTGCCCGGCAATTCGCAGCGCGCGAGCACCTTCGGCGGCGTACTACGGTCATACTTGGTGATTACGCCTTTGCGAACAGCCATCTCATGCACCGAATTCAGGGTGGGCTCTTCACCCTCGATCCCCAACACATAGGCGTTGCCTGTCTTGCGGTCAAAACTGACTTCGTAGGGGCCCGGATGTGGAAACTCGCGCAGGAACTTGCCGGAGTGGTCCAGCACCTGAATGCGGTGGTTGCGCCGGTCGCACACCCACATATTATTATCTTTATCAAACGCGATGCCCTGCGGATCAAAGAACTCGCCGGGCTTGTCTGAATGCGCAATACCGATTGTGTTGCGCTTACCGGCGAACGTTTCCAGTGGCGCGTCCTGTCCCCAGCGCACGCGACACACTGCGTTGTAGAATATTTCCTTGCGGCCCGGCAAAACTTCCGGATTGGTCCCCGGTGGGTGCGCCCAAGTTTCGTCGCTGTGCATTTCCTTCAACCCGCTCAGGTAAATGACATCCTCGTCCAGGGGATCGAGCGCAAAATGGAAGCGCTTGGCCCAGTTCCGGAAGTAGGTCAGCCAGCCAATGTCCTTGATGTAGGGACCGATAAAATCGTCCGGCAGGCTGCCGTCGGCGTTGATTTTGTAAAAACGCGCGGGACCGGCCGGGTATTCGCAGCCGGCAAAAATGAGCTGGCCCTTGCTGTTGATCAGCAGCGTCTGGGGAAAAGGCTGGTCCAGGCTCGGCAGGATGGTCGCCATCCGGTGGCTGCCGAAGCGCACCTGGCCGTCCGGCCCGTAATCAATGATATTCAGGCCCTTGAGCTTTTCGACCGGAACGTCCGCCGGCGGCGGCAAGAGCATCGACAAGAACTTGCCGTTCCGGTCGAACTTCATGATATCGGTCCACTCGTCGCGTATCCCGCCGATCGTGTAGATGGACCCGTCAGGCCCCACGGCCAGGCCATTAATGCCCTTCGGCGTCTCGTTGCGTCCGATCTCCTTGTCCAGTACGGCCTTGGACCCCACCCCCACCTTCACCTTGTACTGCCCGGCGGGCGCTTTCTTACCAAAGTCATCCAGGTAGTCCCAGACCAGGCTTTGCTTGAGCGAGTCCTTCTTCAAAGGCGCCGGAGGGTTTCCCCCCAGCATCCCGGCCGCCAGGTGTCGGATCCGCTCGCCCTTGGCATCCTCGATCCACACCGCCACGTCAGTGAACGTGTTGACCTCAAATCCGATCTGCGCCGAACTTCCCGATAATTTCACTTCGGGCTTGGATTCGAAAGCCGGTTGTTTTTCGGGAATCAACGAAGTGTCCGCCTTGGCCTTGATGACCCGGTCGTTGACCTTCATGAATTGCCCGCGGAACAGACCAGCCTCGTTCGACGTCACCGTGATCCCTTTCAGTCCACGCGCCTCTCCGAATTTCATCGGATAATGCCAGCCCTCCGTATGCCCCGGCGACCAAGCGCTCGCGTTCAGATGCAAGTTCAGCCCGAAGTTCTCGTAAATGGTCTTGCTGCGGTCAAAGGCTGCCAGCGGGATCCCGTATTCAATGGTCCATTCCTGCTCCGACCATTTACTCTTCACCTGGTACTTGGGTTCCCAGCGCTTTTCAGGATCGCGTTGTTCGTAACAGTACAAATCCGAGGTCACGTCGAACGGCGTCAGGACAAACTGGTAGTATCCCGGGGTGTCGTCGTTATCGAGATCCATGAACATCTCGAACACCTCGCCGCCCCACATATTGGCATCATGGGTGGCATTTTCATTTGTTTTTTTTCTGCCCTTTGCATCGTAACAGGACCGGATGGCCAGATATAGCACCTCATCCTTCTGACACATTTGAAAGGTGGTTTTCACCTTCAGCGGGTAGGAATAGGAATCGGTAAAAACCTGCGACTCCTCAGCCTTGGCCCAGCAGGGATCATCCAGCACCCCGTCCACCGTCGGTGCCTGATCAACCTCCGCGATGTTGATTGAGGGCAGCAGGGGATCCGCCTTGGCCCGTTCCGTCTCCGGCTTCGCCCCGGCAGCGGGCCGCGCATCCACGGCCGGCCCGCTGAGCGCCACCGCGCCCATCCAGATCGCCGCCAGAACCGACCGGTAGATTTTTTTAGTCATAACATGTCTCCTGCGAAAGTTTATCAGGGTTGCCAAACAACTCGTTTAAAAAAAAACAATACACCTCCTCCCGGTTTTAAGGCAAGCTAAATACAAATAAAACCGCAGTTGGAGAGAGATTGACATGCACCGGACACAATAGCATTCTGCTGAAAACCGAGGCTCGCTGACGCACCGGATGGCAAAGAGAGTGACTCTAGTCACAGTGCGCCATCTATACATTCAGGCAATATGTGGCGGGCCGGCCAGAATGGCGCTTACATTAAGTCATGTTTCGGGCGCGGTTCAGCAGAGCTGCGCCCGCCAGAATGCCTGTTTTCGGCCTGTTGGAGGGCGAGGCTGTGCCGAGCCAGGCTAGTATGGCAGTGCCATTCCAGGCAGACCCGTAAACATACTGAAAGGCTGGATTATCCGGTTGGCGCGACAACAGAAGACATCAAGGACCGGCGCAAGGAAACGCCATGAATCTGCCCGATAAAATCAAGAACAAGCTCCGGGAACTCCCCGATCATCCCGGCTGCTACATCATGCGCAACCGCTACGGGCGGATCATCTACGTCGGCAAAGCCGCCTCGCTGCGCCAGCGGGTGCGCTCCTATTTCCACCAGGCTGCCCTGCACAGCGCGGATGCCAAACTACGCGGACTGATCAAGAGCGTCGCGGATATCGAGATCATGGTCCTGCGCAACGAAGCCGAAGCTCTGCTTACCGAAAGCCAACTAATCAAGGATTATCATCCCCGTTACAACTCGCTCTTGAAAGACGACAAACGTTTTCTCCTGCTGAGCATCGACCTAAACCAGCCTTTGCCGCGTTTTAAGCTCTGCCGCTTCGAACGGCACGATGGGGCCGTCTATTTCGGTCCCTACGCTAACTCGCGGGCCGCTCGCACGGCGCTGGAGTTCATGGAAAAACGGTTCGGCCTCCGTAGATGCCTGGCGCCGGTTCCGGGCCCGGCAGACCACCGGCACTGCATCAATGAAATCGTCCGCTTCTGCTCAGCGCCCTGCGTCGGCAAGGTAACGCCCAACGAATACCGAACGCGGGTGGACGAAGCCTGCGCCTTCCTGCGCGGGGAACGGCCGGCAGTGCTGAAGGAAGTGGAAGCTGCCATGGAAGCAGCGGCCCAATCGCTGAACTTCGAGAAAGCGGCGGCCTGGCGCGATACACTTAAAAGCCTGTGGACAGCCATCCGCCAAAGGGCCAAGGCAGCCCGAACCCCCGTCAGCCGGCGGGCCGACGGTCTGGCCGGGGCACAGGCACTTCGCGAGCTGCTGCAATTGAATCGGCTCCCTCGCCTCATTGAAGCCTACGATATTTCGAGCATTTCGGGCACCTTAGCCGTGGGTAGCATGGTCGCGGCCATTGACGGCCTGCCACGCTCCAGCCGCTACCGGCGCTTCCGGATCCAAACCACAGATGCCACGGACGACGCCGGCATGCTGGCGGAAGTGATTCGGCGCAGATTCACCCGCCTGCGCCAGGAGAACGGAACCCAACCGGACCTGGTGCTGGTGGACGGCGGGGCCATCCAGCTCCAGGCAGCTCGGGCGGAACTGCGGGCACTGGGATTCGGCGCGTTGGCGGCGGCCGGACTGGCCAAGCGCCTGGAAGAAATCTATTGGCTGCACGGCGATCGAATTGAAATTCTACGCCTGCCATCGGACTCCCCGGCCTTGAAAATATTACAAGCTATCCGGGACGAAGCGCACCGCTTTGCCCTGACCTATCACCGCCTGCTCCGCGCCCGACGCATCCGGGAATCCGTCCTCGACGATATCGCAGGCATCGGCGCCAGGCGCAAGCAGGAGCTGCTGAAACGATTCGGATCCATAGCCAGGTTAGCAAGGGCCCCGGAGAGCGAGATCGCCGTCCTGCCCGGCATCGGGCAGGAAATAGCCCAGGCCATAAAACAGGCGCTGAGACGCGAAGGGCACTGACATAAGGTCGCGGCTCGGCGGGACGCCTCGCCCACCTTTTTGTTCGCCGCAGGCGGAAAATTCCTATACATGCATTTATCGCCCCGCAACTGGGCGGACTTTATTTTGAATTGTAGGGCGAGAACGTGCCGCATGCGGCATTTCCCGCCATCCGGGAATGGTCGGCGGGACGTGCCCGCCCTACAAATAACAAATCCCTATCAGATCAAGGTAGAGCAGGCTTTAGGCCTGCTATTTTCAGAGACAAGGATGACGCCATGACTCTATACCTCCGCGCGCATAAACCCTGTTTGTGATCGAATGCGGCGCGCCCGGCGCAGCAGCGGTCGGGCGCTGCATCCGTTCTGTCCGCTCACGTCAACGCCGGCTGGCCAGGTTGCCTACGCATACAATCTCCGGCTTGCGGGCGTTTCGCCACGGAATAACGTGCGGGATGTCGGGATAGACATCAAAGAAGTTATCGGGCATGGGTTTATCCCCGTTGAGGTCGAGGCAAACGCCCCACACGAATGTATCGCTTGTGAAAATAGCCTTGCCCTTATCCAAGCGCACCTTGAGATGCGGGGCCGCCCATTTCAAATCCTTAAAAAATGGCAGGAATAACCGGTTCCGAGCTACCGGCTCATCGCCCCGCATCAGCATGGCGAAGGCGGCCGAGGCGGCCGGATTCTTCCACTCGCTTTTTTTGAACGAAGCAATCCGCGTGGAAGCGTTCGGCGGGAGGATTGCCGGCACAGTCCGCTCCAGCGGGCGCCCGCCGGCTAGATTAAATATTCCGTAGCATAGCGTACCGCTCCAGGCCTGGCTGTGCTCGTTAATGCCGAAGACAACGATCTCATTTTTTTCTTCGGCTACGACCACATGCAAGGGCTGCATCGCCCGCCGGACCGCCGCAAAGGCCGGCGTGCGCCGCAGGTAATAGTCCACGATAGTCCAGCTGCGTGTCGCCGGCCAGCAATCATTATACATCCAGAAGATAGCCGACGAGGTATCGAACATGCGCCGACGGAAGTTTTCGCAGTATTCGCGCAAGCCCTCGCCGTGCACCAGTCCACCCCAGTAAGTGAACTCCTCGATGCTCATCTTGCGGATGTCCTTACCAAGCCACTGGGCGATGATGTTGTCAGTGGCGCTCGGTTCCTCCCAACTGTCGACCGAGTTGTCGTGCACCTGCCAGGCAAACGACTGGACCCGACGCTGATCCTTCGGCAAACAGGCCAGCATGGTGGGCAGGGCGGTCGGCCCCAGCATGCCACCCTCGTTCGGAAAGCGGCAGTCCATTTTTCGATAATCGCGAAAATCCGTGTTGCCAAAGCCAACGGCCCACGGATGTTGATCACCGACATCGTAAGCGTTCGGCGGCAGGCCGTCCGGCGAATAAGGGGAACTCGGCTGGTAGTAACGGCCGGGGTCTTCCTCGGCCAGCAGACGCGGAAGCGTCAGGTGGAACAGCGCGTAGTCCGGATAGACCACACCAGAGTCATATTTCCATTCCCAGGCGCCCCACTCCATCTCGTTATTGCCGCACCACACCACCAGGCTTGGGTGCGGCGCCAGGCGTCGGATGTTGAAACGGGCCTCGGCCTTGACGCTAGTATGGAAGGTTTCGTCCTGGACCGGGTATTTGGCACAGGCGAAGATAAATTCCTGCCAGACCAGGATGCCCTTTTCATCGCACAGATCGTAAAAATCGTCGGATTCGTAAAGGCCGCCACCCCAAATCCGCAGCATGTTGAAGTTGGCCTCCAAGGCAAGGTCCGTGACCTTGTCATAGCGTTTGCGATCCGCCCTCGGAAAGATCATATCCACAGGCACAAAATTGCCACCTTTGACGAAGATCTTCCGTCCGTTGATCTCGATAATAAAATAGCGCCCCTTTTCCGGATGTTTGTCCTGGTTGACGCGCACATGCCGAAAACCGATGCGCGCCGAGCGCTCGCCGATTTTCCGTCCATCCACGGAGAGCGAGGCGCGAATAGTATAGCGCTTCTGCGATCCGTGCCCGACCGGCCACCAGAGCTCAGGATCGGCCACTTCCAGGCAGGCCTCCACTGGGTTTAGCCCGGGCTTCAGTTCCACATCCACGGTTGCTTTGCGATCCAGCTCGGCAATTTCAAGCGTCAGTTTGCCATGGCAAGGTTTATCGGCAAGCCCCTCGACAAACAAGCGCCCGCGGACCTTGCCTTTGCACAGGTCGGCCGCAAGATCGGCCAGCGGAACAAAGGTATCGATGCGCACCTGATCGGCAGTCCACTCCAACCGCACGGACTTGGTGATGCCGACATTAATGAGTCGGGTAGACCAATCCCAGCTGAATTGGCATTGGGGCTTGCGCAGCCAGTGGCGCTTGTGGAGCCTGGAGTCAAGCCCAACTCCCCAGCCCTCGGCCGCTTGCTCGGCCGCATGGAAGAGGCCGCCATCAAGATGGACCGTCAGTAGATTGCGGCCCGGCTTAAGTTTGCCGGTGACCTCGAGGCGGCAGGGATGGAAGGAATTGCAGTGTTTCCCAATCTCCTGTCCGTTTAACACAATGCTCGCGGCCAGGTCCAGGCCATCGAAAACGAGCCAGGCCCGCCCCTTGCGCACCGCGTTCGACACGTTGAAAAAACGGCGATAACTCCAGATACATTCTTCCACCCAGCGCGCAGCCAGGCAATTGGTTTCAACATAGGGATCCTTGATCCAGCCCTGTTTCCAGACATCCAAGTGGATCTCACCGGGTACCTGGGCGTCGATATAACGCGCCTCGTCGGTTTTCTCCCGGTTCGCGAATTCCGTCCGCCCCCGCTGGCCATCCGTCCACCGCACCCGCCATGTTCCGTTCAGATTGATTTGATTTAGCATAATGTCCTTTCACGCTGTTCTGATTGCATCACTGACTAGATCAAGGTAGCGTTGGCTTTTCCGCCTGAAGCGGATTCGCTGTGGCGGAATGCCGACAGATCGCAGGCATTAAGCCTGCGCTACCTGGAAAACCGTTCGGAAATTTGTTAAATTGTAACTACTCAGCGAATCTATAACTCCCCGGCTTACCCACCCAATGCCGTGATCTCCCTGTCGATCGCAGCCATATCCAAGGGGTAGACGCCGAACTCCTTACTCACGTTAAGCATCTCGCGAATATTGGCATCCGGTGTATCCCGACCGCATTGGTCGCCGGTGGAGAGAATGAAACCACCGTTTTCGCCGGCCGCACGGATGGCCTTCAGGCTTTCCCGGCGCACGTCCTTGACACTGCCCCGAAGCATGACCTCGGTGGTATGCAGATTGCCCATCAGCCCGAGCTTGGCGCCGAAACTCTGCTTGATTTCCGCCAAATCACAGTCTCCCATCGGACGAATCTCCAACGGATTGATGGAGCTCAAGTCCGTCTCCCGGGCGACCATCTCAACCAGCGCGCGCTCTGGTCCGCAACAGTGAATCTGCGATGGTACACCGGCCTCCTTGCAAACACGCGTGATCTCCTTAAGACTGGGCAAAGTTAGCTCCCTGATAATATCGGGAGTGTTGAACACCAGCATGCCGGAGCCACCGGTGAGAATGAAATCCGGACGGATGGGACCGGCCAAAATCCGCCTAAGATACGCCAGCGAGGTTTGCGTCACCTCCAAGGCCCATTTTTTAACCTCGTCTTGTTTGTCACAGTAATCATAGATCGAATAGCCGGCGCCCTGCGCTGGATTACCGAGCTGCGGTGGAAAGATGCCCAGGGCGACTACGCCGTTTTCGCCCATTAGTTCCCGCGCTTCCCGGAGCAGCTCAAACCCCTGTTGCTGGGGCTTAACGCCCTCGATCGGCCAGTATTTATCCGGCGGTCTGGCCAAACCGATCTTTTCGGCCTGCAACACGGTGGGCGGATCGGCGTACGGATAAACTACAACAAAGTTGGACCACTCCTTGCCCTGCCCCTTACGCTGGGTATAGCTCCGCGTCACGATGCGATCAGGCGTTCTCTCGACGATGACGGCTTCCTCCTTGATATCCGGGGACGCAGCCGGCGCAGCCGGATCCGGCAGCCAAAACCCGTCGACGCCATGAAGCCAGCCATCCGTGCCGAAATACTTAGCCGCTTCAATATAGGCGCGCCAGAGCGGCGGATCCTGATAGAGGTAGATATCCCAGAACGGCTTGCCGGTCAGGCGGCACGGAATCATGTTGGACATGTCCGGCGCGACGGGAACGCGATCTGGCTGACGGTTGTGCATGGCAGCAAGCATACGTTGACGCGAGGTCATGCCTGACATATTAAAGCCCCTTTCCGTGTAATGCAGCGCAGCGTTCAAAATCACTAATTGATTGAGGCTGGAGCATATCAGGAGGCTCCGTTCCGGGCAAGCAGGAACTGGGATGGCTTCGATGCCGGCCAATCCGTCGGCTCCGTACACGCATCATCCTTAGTGCTTTAGTTCATAATTTCGCTGTGATAATTATTTTTTCCAACCCACCCCCAACCCCTCCAAGCAGGGGAGCTGAAAAATTACGGATACCCTCCCTGGAGGGGCGTGGGGTGGGTTCCTTGATTTTTCTGAAACACGCGAAAATTAGTAACTACTCAAGTATGCAGAAGATAGAAGTCTGAAGTTAGAATTCATTCGGAATTTAACAGGGATACACAGGATTAACAGGATGAATGCTCCAGTTACCGCTGCTGATCCTGTGCACCCTGTCTATCATTGTAAGCCTGCTGGCAACTTCAAGGTTTTTTAGGCTGTAAGCTTCCACCTCCGCTGAGGTAGTTACGGCAAAATAATGTTTTGCCCTGCCCGGCCATCCATTGTATGCTGATTCTCAAACCCCGAACTAAGCATGAAATTTTGACGAGGCATACAAGATGGCTATGACAATTACAGAAAAAATACTGGCGCATGCCGCCGGAAAAAACACCGTAACACCCGGCGACAATATCTGGGTCAACGTGGACATCCTATTGACCCACGACATTTGTGGACCGGGCACAGTAGGCGTCTTTCAGAAGGAATTTGGCCGCAACGCCAAGGTCTGGGATCGCGAAAAAACAGTTATTATACCCGATCATTTCATCTTCACCAAGGACGAGAAGGCGCACCGCAACGTGGATACCCTGCGTACCTTCGCCCGCGAACAGCATCTGCCCTATTTCTACGACCCGGCTGACGACAGTTACCGGGGCGTGTGCCATGTGGCTCTGCCGCAGGAGGGACATGTCCGCCCCGGCGAGGTTATTTTCGGCACGGACTCGCACACCTGCACCCACGGCGCCCTCGGTGCCTTCGCGTCGGGAATCGGGAACACCGACGCCGGTTTCATCATGGGCACCGGCAAGCTGCTGATCAAGGTTCCGGCCACCCTGCGTTTCACCCTGGAAGGACACAAGCCGAATTATATCATGGGCAAGGACATCATCCTGCGTATCATCGGCGACATCGGGTTCGAAGGCGCCACTTATTGCGCCATGGAATTCCGTGGCGCTGCCATCGAGTCCCTGGCGATCGAAGAGCGGATGACAATTTGCAACATGGCGATCGAGGCGGGCGCGAAGAACGGGATCATCGCTCCGGACCAGGCAACGCTGGACTATGTACGCCAGCGCACCAAGAAACCTTACCAGCCTTTGTTCAGCGACCAGGACGCCAAGGTCCAGAAGGATTACAGCTATAACGTGTCCGAATTCGTACCTTGCGTGGCCAAGCCGAGCGCGCCCGACCAGTACGCACCGGCGGCCGATCTGGGCGACATCAAACTGGACCGCGCCTACATCGGATCCTGCACCGGCGGCAAGCTGACGGACTTCATAGCCGCGGCCGCCATTCTGCGGGGACAGAAAGTCTCAATCGACACCTTTCTGGTCCCGGCCACGCGCGAAGTCAGCGCTGGATTGAACAGCGAAAAAATCGAAGGCCAGACACTGGCCGCCATCTTCAAACAGGCCGGATGCCTGGACATAGCGCCGCCGTCCTGCGCCGCCTGCCTGGGCGGACCGGAAGACACCTTCGGGCGGACCCATGCCAGGGAAACGGTCATCAGCACGACCAATCGGAATTTTATCGGACGCATGGGCTCGAAACAAGCGCCGATCTACCTGGCTTCACCGCTCACGGTGGCGGCCTCGGCAGTGACGGGGCGAATCACGGACCCGAGGAAGTTCATGTAGGAATTGCTGATTTTTGATTGAAGAAAACAGATTAGGATCGGTCAAGTGGCTGACAGAACAATGAACCAGGATGAACTTAAAAGCCGGACAAAGCAACTTGCGTTACGAATCATAATTTAGGTCGGCGCATTGCCAAAAACTATACTCGGCATCATTATTGGTAAGCAATTGGTGCGGGCGGGCACGGCGGTGGGAGCCAACTACAGGGCGGCTTGTCGCGGACGATCTTGTTCCAAGTTTACGGCGAAATTGGGCACAGTCGAGGAAGAAGCCGACGAGTGCGGGTATTGGCTGGAAATCATCGTGGAGAGCGGGTTAATGCCAATAGCTAAGGTTCAGCCGCTCCTCCAGGAAGCTGATGAATTGGTAGCGATTATGGCCGCATCCATTAAAACAACGAAAAGAAGCTGAAGGCGATACAAGGAAAATCACCCATGACAGGCAAAAAAACATCACTTATCGCTAATCATAAATCAGAAATCAAAAATCAAAAATCAGCAATCATCCGCGGAGCAGTTTTCGTCCTCGGCGACAACATCGACACCGACCAGATCATTCCGGCCCAGCACCTGAACCTGGTGCCGACCATCCCGGACGAATACAAAAAGTTGGGCACGCTGGCCCTGAGCGGACTGCCGCCGGAATACCCGCCGCTGGCAGCCGGGGACAGCGACGCACCACAATATGCAATCATCATCGTCGGGCGTAATTTCGGCTGCGGCTCGTCGCGGGAGCACGCGCCGATCGCGCTGGGCGCCGCCGGGATTCGGGCCGTAGTGGCCGAATCCTATGCCCGCATTTTTTTCCGCAACTCCATCGCGACCGGCGAATTATACCCCTGCGAAAGCGAAACCAGCCTGCGCCAGGTTTTTCATACCGGCGACCTGGCTGAAATCAACTTAGACCAGGAGACCATCACCCAGCTTGCTTCCAAAAAACAATTCCCGCTAAAGCCGCTGGGCGACGCCAAATCAGTCGTGGACGCGGGCGGCCTCTTCGCGCATGCCCGCCAGACAGGCATGATTACAGCGCAATGAATAAAAAATCCACCACGCGGGTCATTGCATTCGCCAATCAAAAAGGCGGCGTTGGCAAAACCACCACGGCTGTCAATCTGGCCGCCTGCCTTGCGGAACGCGGCCGCAAAATGCTCCTGATCGACCTGGACCCGCAGGCCAACGCCACCAGCGCCCTCGGCGTCAAAAAACAGGATGGGCACAGCGCATATCAGCCCTTACTGGGTCACGGCACGCTCCAGGATCAAATAATTCACACCTCGATCAAACACCTGGATATGATCCCCTCGGAACTGGACCTGGCTGGCGCCGAGGTGGATATCGCCCGTTCGGAACGCTATTTGCACTGCTTCCGCGAAATCCTCATGCCCCTGCAGAAGCAATCTACCTATGATTATATCTTCATCGACTGCCCGCCTTCGCTGGGCATTCTGACTTGCAACGCGCTGACGGCCGCGCATGCTCTGCTGATCCCCGTACAGTGCGAATACCTGGCCCTGGAAGGGCTCAGCATGATCACGCGCTTGATGCGGCGGCTGAATGCCGGCGCGGTAAATCCCACCCTGCAACTGGATGGCATTGTCATGACCATGTTCGACAGCCGCACCAAGCTGGCTGCTCAGGTGCTGGCGGAAGTCAAAAACCATTTCGGCGAGCAAGTATACGAAACCTTCATCCCGCGCAGTGTCAGGCTCAGCGAAGCTCCCAGTTACGGCCAACCCGTGATCCTCTACGACTCGAAATGTACCGGTGCCCAGGCCTACCGAGCGCTGGCCCGCGAGTTTATCCGCCGTCATAAACCGGAAAAACCGGCCCAAACGCCGGCGCCCACGGTCGCAAAAAATCGGCCGCTCAGCTCCCGTGAACGACTGCGCCGGGCCTATTTCCACGAGGAAATGGACCGCCCCGCCGTGTACAGCCGCACGGGATTCCCGGCTGACGATCCGAGTTACGAGGAACTGAAAGCCTTCTTGCGGGAATATTCGGATTTAAAACTGGGCTGGGCAGACATCCGGATCGAACCCGACCCCGTGGAACGGCGGAGCGCGCCCCTCTCCGACGACTTTCAAAAGAATATCGCTCAGATATCAACGCCCAAGGGCATCCTGGAAAGCACTTACCTCACCGGCCTGAAGGGTCAGCCGGGCCTGCCGGAATCTTATTTTATCAAAAACCGCGAGGATGCCGAAATATACTTGTCTCTGCCGGCGCCGAAAATCGTGGGCGACGCCGGTTCCTTCGAAGCCTGCGCAAATGAAATAGGTGAACGCGGCATCGTGGACGTCGGCCTCGGGCTCAATCCAGCGGGATTTGTCGCCGAACTGATGGGCTCCGAAGCTTTCGCCCTGCTGTCCGTCTCCGACCGGGACAGCCTACACGCCCTCTGCCGACGGCGGATGAACGCCATGCTGGAGCTGGTTAAACGGATGCTGGAACAGAAAGTCGGCCCGTTTTTTTCAATGTGCGGCGAGGAGTTTTGCGTGCCGCCGCTCCATGGGCTGGCGGATTTTAACGACTTCAACCTGCGCTACGACAAACCGATCATCGACTTGATTCATGCAGCCGGCGGCCGGATTCACATTCATTGCCACGGACGAATCCGCCAGGTCTTCCAGGGATTCCTGGAGATGGGCGCGGACGTCCTGCATCCTTTCGAAGCGCCACCCATGGGCGACATCACCGCCGCCGAAGCCAAGCGCCTGGCCGGCAAGAAGCTGTGTCTGGAAGGCAATATCCAAATTGCGGCCATGTACGAGCATACGCCGGAGCAAATTCACGCGGAAACCAAAACACTGATTGCCGACGCTTTTAACGACCGGGCCGGCTTGATTGTATCACCCACCGCCTCGCCCTATATCCCGGGCGCTGGCCAACAATGCCTGGCGCAGTACCGGGCCATGCTCGACGCCACGCGGGACTAGACCCATTGCTATAGTGCTTCAGCTAAATGCAGACTGCCCGATCCGGTCTGACTGGCGTTAAACCAATGGATGTGCCAGGCATGTTTTCTCCTAAATTTTACACCTGAACATCTATCGGTCTGTCAGGCTTTGGCCATCCAGACTGATCCTAAGATAAACGACGTGCCCTTGTGTCCCTGCGTATGCGCCTGTGCATTGCGTTTAGCGCATCCCTTTGTAAACGCGCCACGCACGGCATAATGTTCGATCGGCAGTCGCTCCGAAGGGCTCCGACATCCTGCCCCTCCTCAATCCGTCGATCAAAAATCCGAAATCGAAAAATCTGCAATCCTAAGGCGCTGTGCGTACAGCGCGCCATCCGAAGCCGATTTTATTCCTTGTCGACAAGACGCTGTTCGCGAGGATGCGGTCGGAGACAGGTCCGGCAGTGCAGGCGTAATCGTGTGCGCTGCCGCCCGCGCCGGTATTGCCGCGGCACCCGGCGCCGACGGCATCCGCTCCCGGCCAATTGGTCACATTGGCATAGCCATTGGTCGTGAGCGCACCGTCGCCGTGCGCTCCCGTGAAGGCGCGTCCAACATCAATGCCCACGCTGACACAGCGCTCGGCCACGTTCCCGCTCAGCTCCATGGCCCCGTAATACCCGGCCCCGGACAACGCACGCGTGACATTCGCCCGCGCCGCAAAAATGCCCGCGCGGTACGGTCCGATGTTGGCCGTGTCACAGCAGTTCGCATTTGTCGGGAGCGCGGTTTCCATACCGCTGTCCACCACGCCTGATTCGCCAGCGATCTTAACGGCCTGCGTGTTACCCCATGCGTATTCGTTCGTCACCGGATAGGCAGCTCCCCGGCAGGCCTTCTCATACTCCAGTTCCGTCATCGGACGCAGAGCCGCCCAGTCCGCATAGGCGCATCCGTCCGCCCAGCTCAAATAATTACAGGCGCGATCCGGCGCACGAGCACTGTAGTAGTTGGTGTTATTGCGGCTGAGGGTGTGACGTTGTGTATCGTAATTCGGGTAGCGGGTGGCGGACTGGTTGGTGGGCAGCTTGTTCAAAAAGTCAGCGTACTGCCCTTGAGTAAGCTCATATTTCATGCAGTAGAAAGCCGCATATCCGTTCGGAAACGTGTTGGAGATGATGCCGTGCTGGTCGCCCGAATAATTGGAGAAAATGTAGTACAAATTCGCGCTTGCTTGGCCCACCGTAATCGCATTGGTCGAAGAAACCAGGTACGGCAGACTTTCCTGAAGCCCGTCGGTATATTGGTAGAAGTGGGATATCTCTTTCCCGCCGGACCCTAGATAAAAAGAGCCTTGCGGGATCAAGACCATCTCGATGGCATGCACGGACACCTCCACCACTGCGCCGGTGGCGAAGTCCTGTCCGTTCGATCCGTAGTTCCACTGAAGCTTTGTGCCCGCATAATTGACGGGCCCAGTGTGATTGTCAGCGCAATAAATGAACACACCCTTGCCGTCGGGCACGGCCAAGTTGGTGGCGTTAGCGGGGAGCTTGTGGAAAACGCTGTTCGTGGCCAGCGTGGCATGTTCCCAGACACTCGATCCCGGCGTCCGGAACTTGATGAACACCCAGGCCGCATCCCAGTTCTCGGCGTCTCGCCAGGAGTTCTCCCAGGCGAGATCGAAAACCACATTCACCGTCTTGGTGACCGGGTCCTGCTTCGTCAGTCCCACATTTGTCACCCGGATGTTATTGGCCGCCGCCGGTCCCACTCCCAGCAAAATCAGTCCGCCCAAGGCCAATCCGGCCGCACAGCACACCCTAAACCTGAACTTTTTTTTTGAATATCATCTTCGCTCCTCCTATAAATCAGGCTCCGCGGCGGAGCAACTTTTCCTTCAATCGACGTCTTTCCGTCAGCGACGGCTCCGCCTTCCTCCGCAGCTATCGCTATGGCGGACAAGTCGGTGGAAATCATGTAGAAGCGGCCACTGTTCCATAGTTCAGGGTGGGAGACGCGCTACGCACGGCGACGGCTCGGTCATACCGGTCGCGGCGCACAGCGCCCCTCCCACCAAGATTGTCCGTAACTCCGACTGTAGCCGACCACGTTGGGGTCGGCTCCGAAAACCGCGCCCAACGTGCGCGGCTACAAAAGATCGTCCGCCGCAGCGAGCAACAACGACTGTAGATCACCGTTTAGCACGCTTTCAGGTTCAAGAATCTGTGTCTTTCAACGCAAAGTCAGCTTGCGGACGGCTGTTGTCCACCGGCGCTGAAGATAGGGAAGGGTTTTGCCCTTGTTTGCAAGTTTGGAAATCAGCTTTCCAACCGGCGGATAGAATCGGGGTTTTTCGCGTCAAGGACCGTGACGGCACCGGCGCATTCTATCCGTATGACCCCGCTATCGAGCTCCGATGATATGCAGGGATCGCGGAAACGTTTGCCGCCGTATTCGGGCACGACCCCGTTGACCGTGGGATCCCCATCCTCTTTCCAACAGAAAGTGACGGCATCCCCTGCGAGGTTGGTGAACCGGATCTGGCGGGAGTCGAAGGCCAGCGGCGTCGCGAGCACCCGTTCCCGGAAGGTCTGGAAACTTCCAAACTCCTCGGTTTCACCAGACTCGAGCAGGATCACATCATCCCAGATGTCGCACAAGTAGACTCGTCCTTCCAGCGGGGTTTCCTGGGGTTCCTCGTGAAATGCGCCGCGCACGGAGCGGATGGCGAAGCAGACTCCATTCTTCTCGCCAAACAGCCAGCCGCCTTCAAGCACTGTTCCGGGAATGCTGTCCGAGACGTAGAAACGGCTTTTGAAAAAAGTTTTCTCGCCGCAGTTCCCAAGCAGGCGGCGGTGGCCGGATGCCTCGGCCCAGGGCGCTTCCGGGTATCCGTCCCACAGAACCTCGAAGAATTGTTCTTGATGCCAGCCTCGTATCTGGCAGAAAAGGGTCTTACAATGCTGAAAGATCGTAGCATCCTGATCGTTGCCCTGGTTGGGCCAGGTCATGTACCCGCCCTGATGCTTGGCCTCGGCCTGGGAACCGGCGAAGGAAAGCACCACGTCGCGGTTGTCCTCGCTTTTCAGCATCAGATTCCAGGGCAGGCAGTGCATGTGCCACTCGCCGTCGTATTTGCCCCAGTCCTGAACTGAGCCCAATCCGTAGCGCGGGGTCAAGTAGTTGTAGACCAACCCGTCCCCACCCCAGTCTTCGCGGTCGGACCGGCAGAGATTGGTATTGAACTTGCCGGGATTGAACCGTCCCTCTCCCTCGCCGCGCGGGTAGAAGCGGGGGCCGAGCTTCTCGATGGAGACATAGCGATCCTGCCGGAACGGCAGTTGGGCAATCGCCTCGGGAATAACATAATCGCCGGCCAGGATGCCGGCGGGAATATTTTTAAGGAGCAAGGCGGCGACATAGCCGCAGGAGCATTGGTGGAACCGGCACACGCTGCACCAGTTCGACCCGAGCTGGTTATAGACACGGCAATGTGGGCCAGTCCACATCGTCCCGCGCAGGGTGACGGCCAGATTCAGGAACATGGCGTCGAGCATAACACGCGCAGCCTCCTTGGTGGGGCCCGGCGGCATGAGGTAGTAGATCAGCATCGCATTGTCAAAGAGCACGTGGCAATAGATCGAGGAGCGCCACTCCCGGAAACCGTGCCGCACCCGCGCGGCCACAAAACGCCGGAAGGCATCCTCCCAATACGGCCGATACTCAGCCGCGGTATGGCCATCCGAGAAAACGCGATCAGGGAAGACCACGGTCTCCGCCAGACGGCTGCAGGAGTCGTTGAAGAGATGATTCTCGGTCGGGCAGCCACACAACTGATAATCCCAGGGATCGAAGGAACGTTCCAGGCTGACATAGGCCGGCAATTTCGCGTTGTAGTGTCGGTCGCAGATACTGCCCACGTTGGCCCGGGCTTGCGGGCTCAGTCCCGTGTGCGCCGGGTGCAGGACAGCATAGTAGGGCCAGATATCCAGACCGCGCGGCTTCAGTTCCACAACCTTGCCGGAAAGGAACCGGTTCACGGACTCTAAATTCGTGCCGGAGCTCAGCAGAACGAGTGCGGCACCGATGTCCTGACAATCGCCGCCGGCCGCGAAAGTCCGGCGGGCTTCCTCCCTGCGGGCATTGAAATCGGCAATGAAACTCATGGGTGCCCCCCTCCCCGATTTACCGCGCACTCCCACTCTTCGCGGTCACGCCGCCAGCCGTCCACGTAAAACCATTCCCGGACGAGTCGCCCCAGTTCGTCGTATTCCAGCGACGGCCCGTGCTTGCACCCGTCCCGGTATGCAACCGACAGGCGCAGAATTCCCTGGTCGTCGTATTCCCGGTGCACGCCCGTGCCGTGCGTCCATTCCTCGGAAGCGATCAACGCGCCGGTTAGCGAGTATATTTTTTGCGTGCCATGCTGTACCCCATCCTCACAGGGGGTGTCGCTGCGCAAGCGTCCTTGGGCGTCGAAAGTCCGCCAGTTCCCTGATAAACGCCCGTTGACATAGGGCACTTCCATCTCGAGCACACCATCCCTTCGGAAACGCTTTTCGACGCCGTTCTTGCGACCGCCAATGAAAACCGTTTCCTGGGCCACAAAGCCGTTATCCCAGTAATGGTGCTCAATCCCCTCAGGCACGCCATTCACGAAGGGTGTCTCCCACTCGACCTGCCCGGCCGGGTAGAAGGTTTTATGCCAAGTCACGCTGTTCTTTTCGGATTCTAAAGCCATTGGATGTCACCGCCCCTCCCGATCGGGGGTCGGGGGCGACTCCTACTGAAACCGATGTTTTAATTTAGAGTTTGTAACTACTCAGCGAAACCACCGCCGGCGGCCGGCGGTACAAACTTAAAAGAAAGACGTTAGAGAGTCTTGCAAAACCCGTGTCAGAGCCGGCCACGACAGAGCGTGGCCCTCCAACTGGGGTATAATGCGACGTGTTTTTGAAAATGGAGGGACGCGCTCCGTCGCGTCCGTAGGGTTTTGCAAGAGCTTCGTTAGATATTAATCTGTTATGTCAAATTCGGCATCCCGTGTTACTGGGGAGGTA
>CAZALU010000026.1:0-38193 GCA_964486075.1 uncultured Verrucomicrobiota bacterium | reverse complement strand
GCCTCCGTGGTCAATTCCTGCCGATCCCTACCCACAGATTCTGCGGAAGACCCAAAAAAAAGAACTGCTGAGTTTGAAAAGGAATGGGTGGACAAGAACGACTGTTTGTGCAATACTTACGATGATTCTTTAGCATCTCATCTACGCGAAATCGTTATATCGTGTCATAGGCAGACCCGCCTCTGGCGGGTAAACCAAGATCGCAGGGATCAACCCTGCGCTACCTTGGATTGCGGGTGTTAGCCTGTCTTAGTGCGGTATCGTGTCGGTCTGCACCGGGCACGGCAGGCAGGCAGCGCAGAAAAACATGGGATGCAGGTTGCGGGGGATGCCAGAGTCGCTTCAGGATAACAATATGTTTAGCGTGTTACAATTAGAGCGGACTTTCAATGCCGGGATGCGCGGCAGGTTGGCGCTTATCGTCGGGTTGGCTTTGGCATCGGCACCCTTAGCCCATGCCAACAACATTCGGGTGTCGAACGTCAGTCTGACCCGGCAGGACACACTTACGAAGACGGCCAATGTGACTTTTAACCTGGCCTGGGAGAACTCCTGGCGCAGCGGCGAAAACCGCGATGCGGCCTGGGTGTTCGTCAAGTTCCGCGCGCCGGGCTCGAACAACTGGGAACACGCCATTCTCTCCACCAACAGCGCCGCGCATAAGGCGGCGTCACATAGCGCGATTTCCGCCGTGGCCGACGGTATGGGAGCGTTTGTCTACGGCGTCACCAATCAGGCTGGCAACGTCAATTATATACAAACCAAACTGCGCTGGAACTACGGGTTGAACGGCTACGATTTTGCCGAGGGTGCCGTGGTCGATGTGTCCGTGCATGCGATCGAGATGGTCTATATCCCCGAAGGCGCGTTTTATCTGGGGTCCGGCGGGAGCGAGGTCGGCCATTTTTACCAATACACAGACGGCATGCAGATCACAAATCCATACTTGGTGGACTCGGAAAATGAGATCACGGTGGGCGCTAGCAATGGCAACCTGTATTATGCGGCATCCGTGAATGTCGGCGATGGGATTGGAATTATCTCGAACTTGTTCCCCAAGGGGTATGCGGCATTTTACTGTATGAAATATGAGCTCAGCCAGGGGCAGTATGTGGAGTTTCTGAAGAAACTGACCTCGGCGCACGCGAGCGTTAGATATTCGTATACGACTATAAGCCGCTATACGATTTATGGAGTTTATCCTGACTTAGATGTATCGGCGCCGGACCGGGCGTGTAATTGTATATCCTGGGCGGATGGGGCGGCGTACATGGACTGGGCAGGGTTGCGCCCGATGACGGAGCTGGAGTACGAGAAAGCCTGCCGGGGCACGGCCCAGCCGGTGCCGAACGAATACGCCTGGGGGAGCACAAATGTTGTCAAAATGACGAATGAATATCTGATAGCCGGCAGTGGGACGGAGACCGCGCTTCCGACGAATGCGAATTGTCTTTATGGGAACAGCTTGGGGGGACCCACCCGCGTGGGTGTTTTCGCCACTACGAATTCGACGCGCCAGTCATCCGGGGCGGGGTACTACGGGGTGATGGAATTGAACGGGAATATGCGTGAACGGGCGATCACGGTGGGCAACAATGCAGGGCGCGTGTTTACGGGCCTGCATGGCGACGGGCAAGTGAGCGCGGCCGGCAACGCGAATGTGACCAACTGGCCGGGGACGGACGCCGTCGGCAGCGGTCAGCGCGGGGGACATTGGGGGGACGGCGGCCCCTGGCTCGCCTCGGAGCGCAGCGGCGCTGCTGTCGGAGTTACTGATCGGATCCCGGGTGGTTGGCGTTCTTATGATGGTTGGCGTGGTGTGCGCACAGCGCCGTAAAAAAGAAGGCAGAAGGCAGAATGCAGAATGTTGCCCATCCCGCCGCGCCGTCGGCGTGGCGCCCCTCCGGAGGAGGGGGCAGGATTTTCGTTCCCCTCCTGGGAGGGGGCTGGGATGGGTGGCTTCAGGATAACAACATGCTTGGCGCGTTACTATTCAATCGGACTAATACTCAGGCCGCGTTGCGCGTCCGGCCGGCGCTTATTTCCTTGCTGGCATTGGCGTCGGCTTTGTTCTGTTCCGTGGCGGCGGCCGCGACAAGCGACTGGTTCCTGGGCGGGAGTTACGACGGCTATGATTTGGATGTTGGCCAGGCGCCCTTCGGCTGGCTGGCCGTGGACAACGCGCAGGGCGCTACGAACGTCAAGGACACAAGCGCTTGGCTGAATGGGACGCTGGTGGGCACAAGCAACGGCGTGGCGGCGGTGGTGCTGGTCTATTGGGGCGCCGCGAATGGCGGGACCAACCGGGATGCCTGGTCGCATACCAACGATTTCGGGAGCGTGGCCGAAGGGGCGGTGTTGACTACCAACATTAACGTCAGTGCCAATACGCTGTATTACTACCGGTTCTATGCGACCAACGCGGCAGGGGAAGCCTGGGCCATGGAATCGGCATATTTTATTGCGCCCGGCGTGCCCGTGCTGATATGCGAGCCGTCGGTCGTGGGTATCACCAAGGCCACCTTGCAGGGGAACCTCACGGCTGGAGTGAGCGCCGCGATCGAGGTTTTCTGGGGTCAGGACACGAACGCCTGGGCCAACACGAACATTCTGGGAACGCTCCGCCAGGGGGCGTTTGATACGCCGGCAAACGAGTTGAGTCCAGGAACGGTGTATTACTACCGCTGTTATGGCACAAATGACTACGGGGAAGGCTGGTCCGAGATCGCGGCGTTCACGACCGGAGTCGAAGTGACCGGCAGTTTCGTCGGCGGCAGTTATGATGGGTATGACCTGGATGTCGGCCTGTCGTCTTTAGGCTGGCTGAGCGTGGACAACGCGCAGGGTGCTACGAACGTCACGGACACAAGCGCTTGGCTGAATGGGACGCTGGTGGGCACAAGCAACGGCGTGGCGGCGGTGGTGCTGGTCTATTGGGGCGCCGCGAATGGCGGGACCAACCGGGATGCCTGGTCGCATACCAACGATTTCGGGAGCGTGGCCGAAGGGGCGGTGTTGACTACCAACATTAACGTCAGTGCCAATACGCTGTATTACTACCGGTTCTATGCGACCAACGCGGCAGGGGAAGCCTGGGCCATGGAATCGGCATATTTTATTGCGCCCGGCGTGCCCGTGCTGATATGCGAGCCGTCGGTCGTGGGTATCACCAAGGCCACCTTGCAGGGGAACCTCACGGCTGGAGTGAGCGCCGCGATCGAGGTTTTCTGGGGTCAGGACACGAACGCCTGGGCCAACACGAACATTCTGGGAACGCTCCGCCAGGGGGCGTTTGATACGCCGGCAAACGAGTTGAGTCCAGGAACGGTGTATTACTACCGCTGTTATGGCACAAATGACTACGGGGAAGGCTGGTCCGCGATCGCGGCGTTCACGACCGGGGTCGAAGTGACCGGCAGTTTCGTCGGCGGCAGTTACGACGGGTACGATCGGTTCGATGGACAGCCCAGAATGGATAGTTATAAGGGCACAGTTTTTTCCATCCGCTGAGCATGTGTTGGGAATAATGGGGATTCCATGATGAATGTATTGAGGGTAATTCGGTTAGATGCTTTACGACGTGGGCTGTCGGTGGCCTCGCTCTTCGGTCTGGTGCTGACGGCACCTGTGGCCCATGCCAACAACATTCGGGTGTCGAACGTCAGTCTGACCCGGCAGGACACACTTACGAAGACGGCCAATGTGACTTTTAACCTGGCCTGGGAGAACTCCTGGCGCAGCGGCGAAAACCGCGATGCGGCCTGGGTGTTCGTCAAGTTCCGCGCGCCGGGCTCGAACAACTGGGAACACGCCATTCTCTCCACCAACAGCGCCGCGCATAAGGCGACGTCGAATAGCGCGATTTCCGCTGTGGCCGACGGTATGGGGGCGTTTGTCTACGGCGTCACCAATCAGGTTGGCAAGGTCAATTACATGCAGACCAAACTACGCTGGAATTACGGGTCGAACGGATACGATTTTGCCGAGGGCGCCGTGGTCGAAGTTTCCGTGCATGCGATCGAAATGGTCTATATCCCCGAAGGCGCGTTTTACCTGGGATCCGGCGGGAGCGAGGCCGGTCATTTCTACAGGTGCACAGATGGTGGCGCGACTACTAATTGTTACATGGTTGACTCAGAAACTAATATCACGGTGGGCACGTCCGACGGCAACCTGTATTATATGGATGTTCCCGGATGCGGAGATGGAGTTGGGCCTATCTCCAACGCTTTTCCGAAAGGTTTTGCCGCGTTTTATTGCATGAAATATGAGATTAGCCAAGGGCAGTACGCATGTTTTCTGAACAAGCTTACCGCAATCCAGGCGAGCGCCAGGTATTATAACACGAGTATAAATCGCTACACGATCATCGGGAGTTATCCTGTTTTTGAGGCATCGGCGCCGGACAGGGTCTGCAACTGGGTGGGCTGGAACGATTTGACCGCTTATGCGGACTGGGCAGCCCTGCGACCGATGTCGGAGTTGGAATACGAAAAGGCCTGCCGAGGCACAGCCCATCCGGCGGCGAATGAATACGCATGGGGCACCACGAGCGCCACCGCGCTGACAAGCGAATCGGGGAGCATCGGTAGCGGCACCGAGAGTCCCCTGCCTACGAATGCCAACTGTAATATCAACACAACATTTGGCGGACCCACACGAGCGGGTATTTTCGCCAGGCCGGATTCGACGCGCCAGTTGTCCGGCGCCGGCTATTATGGGGTGATGGAACTGTGCGGGAATGTAGTGGAGTGGACGGTGACGGTGGGTGTTAATGCGGGGCGCGTGTTCACGGGGTTGCATGGCGATGGGCAATTGACCTCCGCCGGCATTGCGAATGTCTCCAACTGGCCGTGGACTGCTGTGGGTAGCGGGCTTCGCGACTCCAATCCTGGGCCTCGCGGTGGGACTTGGTGGGGAGATCAGCCTGCTGGAGGACGTGTGTCGGATCGTAAGTATGTGATTTTTGCGCGAACGGACCGGGGCTGGTGCAGTGGCGGGCGGGCTGTGCGGACTGCCCCTTGAGACTCAAATGCTTGCATCGATTCCGGCATCATGCTACCAATCCTTCCACTCCGTTGGCGTGGCATCTGTCAAGACCAATAGAGCTTCCCTCCGGAGAAGGATAACCCAAATACCCCTCATTGGTGGGGCAGGGGGTGGGTATTGATATGTTGCTATAGTGTGGAGAAAGAAAGAAAGGCGAAACAATGGCCGAATATGATTTGACGCCTGTCAGCGTCCCGAAAGTCAGTACGAAATTCCGCACCATCAAAACCCGGCTGCCGGTGCCGCAGTCGCTGCCCATCTTCCGGGAGCTGCAGCGTTCGGAGCCGCGTTCCATGCGCGGCCAGCCCCCGGTCGTCTGGCATAAAGCCGATAATTTCAGCGTCAACGACAAATGGGGTAACCGCTGGATCGACTGGTCCTCCGGCGTGCTGATCGCCAATGCCGGCCACGGACGTAAGGAAATCCGCCAGGCGCTCCGGAAGGTGATTGACCAAGGCTTGCTGGCGTCCTATGTCTTTGTGCACGAGCAGCGCGCCATTCTGACCCGCATGCTGCAGGAGCTTGCCCCCGACCCCCGGAATTACACGGTTTTTCTGCTCAGCTCCGGCTGTGAAGCGACCGAGAATTGTATCAAGCTGTCTAAAACCTATGCCCTTGAAAAACACGGGCCGCGCAAGCGTTATTTCGTCAGTTTTCAGAATGCGTTTCACGGCCGCACCCTGGGCGCTCAGTTGGCCGGTGGCATGGGCAAGCAGAAAAAATGGATTGGAGCGGGCGATGCTTCCTTCATACAGGTCCCGTTCCCGGATGGCTATAAGAATCCGGACGTCTCGTTCGACCTGTTCCTGAAAACTCTGAAAGATCAGGGTGTTTCCGGGAAAGACATTGCCGGGGTCATGTCCGAAAGCTATCAGGGGATTGGCCCGGATTTCTTCCCGGTTGAATACGCGAAAAAAATGCAGGCTTTCTGCCGGGAGCATGACATCGTCCTTTGCATGGATGAAGTCCAGTCTGGATTTGGACGGACCGGCAAGATGTTTTGTTTCCAACATTATGGGATCAAGCCCGACCTGATTGCCTGCGGGAAGGGGATTTCGTCCTCCCTGCCGATTTCAGCGGTGATTGGGCGCCGGGATATTCAGGAATTGTACGCGCCGGGGTCCATGACCTCGACCCATTCCGGATCGCCCCTGCCGGTGGCCGCCGCCATTGCCAGCCTGAAGCTGATCAAGAAAGAGCGGCTGGTCGAGCGCGCGGCGAAGATGGGGAAGCTGCTCATTCCTGAAATCCGCCGTTTGCAGCAAAAATATCCGGACGTACTAGGCTGTGTGCAGGGGAAAGGGCTAGTGGCCGGCATCCAGGTTGTCAAACCCGGCACTCGCGAGCCGAACCCCGAATTGGCCCTCAAGATCAACGTCGCTTGCTTCCAGAAAGGCCTGCTCATGTTCGCGCCCGTAGGCATTGCCGGGGAATGTCTCAAGATCGCCCCGCCGCTGACGATTTCCGCGGCCGCCCTCAAGGAATCCATTGGCGTGTTCGAGGAATCCATTGATGAAGTTCTTGGGTAATAGCGCTATTGCCATCTAATACTACGGATATTTTTACGCCTGATGATTGGGTAAAGACCGCAAAATGATTGGGCGGGACTCATGAACACGATCACGCTGACTTTTCATTCAAACCAGAGCCGGAATCCAAACCGATTCCGGCCGTGCCGGCTGACGTGTCACGGCATAGTTTCTCAACGGAGCCGCAGGCGCCCGAGGTGGTCGTTAAAGTAGAAGCGGCGCCCTCGCCTGTCTGCCCGCCTGCGCGAAGCGCTCCGGCGAAGGCGGGCGTAGGCAGGCCGCTTTCCGATCTGTCGCCGAAAGACAGTCCGTTAGTTATCGGGAATGGTGGCCCGACCGCTCCGCGGGCGGGTACTCCAGTAATAGAATCCGTCGCGGTCCCGATTCCCGGCGATCGGGACGACGGCCCTTCTTCCTCTACCAAAAACAAGCCGGAGGTGTTCGCTCCGGTCATCGTCATAGATTCCCCGCAGACGCCGGAGGACGCCCACGCGGAACGCGAGACAATCCCCGGTAGAAATTAGAAGCGCAGTGCAGCATCTTCCTCTCGGAGCGCACTTTTTTATCTTAGCGCCATTCGGGTCAGCCCCCGAAATAGAACTTAACAAACAAACGGGCCGGATGCTGGTAGAGTATCAGACATGGCAAGACATCTGCGAGTCGAGTTTCCTGGGGCGATCTATCACGTCACCTGCCGGATGATCGGCGACCGTCGGCTGGGCCAGAGTAGATTGTTTTGTCGAGTACGCGCCGGTATTGGGGGAAATGAGCGCTAAGCGCAGCTAGAGGGCGAAGCAGTATCGGGAATTTGTGGAATGGGGATTGTCCCAAGAGGATGCAGACTTTAAGGATGTGCTGAAAGAGTCCCCGTGCAGTATCGGCGGCAGCAATTGTAATTATGACACGCCCGGGCGGATATCTTCGTAGACGCAGCGCCCTCGTCGCGTGTTTTGGCGGAAAACGCGGCGAGGGCGCCGCGTCTACATGCAAAGGCGCCTATGTTAAGCCATAATGTGAATTGCTGGATATTGCTTGCTTTCCGCTGCCGCTCAGCTAACTTTATGGTTCTATGCGAAGAAAAGAAAATTCTACCTCGGATCGGTCTATGCGGGAATTATGCCGTGTCATTGCAGAGCTGCGTCGGCCGCAGGATGTGCGGAATTTTCTACGCGCCCTCTTAACCCCCCCGGAGTATGCCAGGATTGCCTTGCGCTGGCGTTTGGTATGCCTGCTGGAGGCCGGTGTTAAACAGAGGGAGATTGTCAAGCGGCTAAAGGTCAGCTTGTGTAAGATTACCCGCGGATCCCGAGAATTGAAACATGGTCCGGCATGTTTTCGGGATAGCGTCAAAAAAAGTGTCAGGCGTGGTGCCTGACGCTAATGCGTGAGAGTTGTCTCCCGATCCGGATTGGGAGGCCTAATTCATAAAGAAAGGAAGACCATTCATGAGTTCCCATTCTAAAGTGGTGTTGAGCGATCAGGATATGCCTCGTCAGTGGTATAACATCCAGGCCGATCTGCCGCATCCCCTGCCGCCGCCGGTAAATAAGGATGGCAAGCCGATCGGGCCCGATGACTTGGCGCCCGTGTTTCCCATGAACCTGATTGAGCAGGAAGTAAGCACCCAGCGCTGGATCGATATTCCTGAGGAAGTGATCGAAAAATTGCTTTTGTGGAGGCCCAGCCCGTTATGCCGTGCACGCCAGTTCGAAAAGGCCTTGGGCACTCCGGCTAAAATTTATTTCAAGAACGAGGGCGTTTCGCCGGCCGGGAGCCACAAGAGCAATACAGCCGTGGCTCAGGTCTATTACAATAAAGCTTTTGGCATAAAGCGTCTGACCACCGAGACCGGCGCCGGGCAGTGGGGCAGTGCTTTGGCCATGTCCTGCAAGCTGTTCGGGCTGGGCTGCAAGGTCTACATGGTTCGTATCAGCTTCGACCAGAAGCCGTTCCGGAAGATGATGATGAATGTCTGGGGCGCGGAGTGCGTGGGTAGCCCGAGCAACCAGACCCAGGCGGGTCGCGCCGTCCTGGCGCAGACCCCGAATACTCCCGGCAGCCTGGCCATGGCTATCAGCGAGGCTATCGAGGATGCCGTGACTTCGAAGGACACCCGTTATTCACTGGGCAGCGTACTCAACCACGTCCTGATGCACCAGACCGTTATCGGGCTGGAGGCCCAGAAACAAATGAAAATGCTGGGTGAATACCCCGATGTCGTCATCGGTTGCGTGGGCGGCGGCTCCAACTTCGCCGGCATCAGTTTCCCGTATATCTGCGACAAGATTCACGGCAAGAACATCAAGATCCTTGCGGTTGAGCCAACGGCTTGCCCGACGCTGACCCGCGGTCCGTTTGTCTACGATTCCGGGGACATGGCGATGATGACGCCGCTGCTGCCGATGTACAGTCTGGGCCATAGCTTTGTGCCCCAGCCGATTCACGCCGGCGGACTGCGCTACCACGGCATGGCGCCGCTGGTCAGCCATGTTCTACGCGAAAAGCTGATCGAGGCCGTTGCCATCCCACAGCTCGAATGCTACCAATCGGCGGTCTTGTGGGCGCACACCGAGGGCTTTATCCCGGCTCCGGAGACATCCCACGCCATTGCCGCGGCCGCCCGCGAAGCCAAACAGGCCAAGGAAGAAGGCAAGGAAAAGATAATTCTGTTGAACTGGTCCGGCCACGGCCTGATGGATCTCAGCGGCTACGAGGCGTTCATGAGCGGTAAACTTTTCGATTACCAGTTGCCCGACGAGGACCTGCAATCCTCTCTGAAAGCCTTGGAAGGGTTGCCCTTGCCGCCCAATCTGTGATCTGGAAGATTCCGACAATAATCGGATTATTGAGACTCGGGCGTGATGCTGAACGCCTTGGTTTCCTCGATCATGGCGCGAATGTTTTCGAGGGGCGTGTCCTGCGGCAGGTCGCAGCCGGAGCTGACGATCAGGTTGGTAATGCCGCGGGTCTTGTCCAGGAATTCCCGGGTCGTTTGCCGGACCTGTTCCGGCGTCTGGTTCCGTAAAACCCGTACTGGGTCCAGATTCCCGATCAAGGTCACACCCGGTTTGACCCTCGGGGCGATGGCCGGAAAATCCACCATGCTGTCGAGGCTCAAGCCGTTCACTCCTGTCTGGCTCATGGCCTCGATCAGGCGAGTCGTGTCGCCGCAAACATGCAATACCGTCATGCCGCTGACGTGGCTGACAATATTCGAGACATAGGAGCCTGAAAATTCCTTGAATTGCGCCGGCGACAGCATAACCGCAGTCGGCTCCAGGATGGCCAGCAGGTCAGCGCCGTGATCGAAGAGGGCTTCGGCGTAGCGGGAAATAACACGTGTGCTGAACGCCAGGATATCGTGTGTCAGGGCCGGGTTGTCCAGGGTGGTCATGGCGATATCCGAGGCGCCCATCAGCAGGCCGGCCAGGGTGAACGGGCCGATGCAATAGGCGCCCTTGAGCACATCGATATGCTTGGCCATCCAGGCCATCGTGTTCAGATACATCTGAATGCGCGCATCCTTGAGTATGTCGATCGACATGAACTGCAGGAGATCCTCGGAAGTTTTGACCATGTGTTGTTCGACTGTCGGTGAGTCTTCCAGGCCATAGCGGACGGGCACGCCCAGGGCGCCGGCTTCCACCGACAGGTCCATCATGAAGAAAATCCCGTCAGGGTCAAGCTGGTAGACCAGCTCATAGATGGACCAGCACTGGATGCCCCAGTTGAAAGCGTTCTGCTTAAGGGTCGTATTGGTCAGGCGTGAGCCGGGATAGCCCATTAGCGGCACGCATAAACGCCGATCAGTCTTTAAGACCAAGCGCTCCAGTTTTTTTTTCGTCTTGCTTGTGCTCGCCATGCTTCTTTTCCTTCCAATGCCGGATATTACATCATTTATGTAAGCAACGGATTATAGCCATAATAAAATTATTTTCCGGATTTAGATTTCGATTTGGTCGCCGGCGGGGTGTAGGAGGCGATGGACTTGATTTGCTCCAGCGTCAGTTCTTCCTGGAACAGGATCAATTCGTCTACAACTCCGTTCGGGGAATTACCGTTGCCCGCGACGCTGAGCGCCAGGCTGTCGGTGGTGTCAGGCATCGGCCGGACTTCGTCTTGCGGATTGACATAGTCATAGCCGTCCACGAAGAGTGTGCGCCGGCCATCCTCGTTCCAGGTGACGGCGATATGATGCCAGGTGTTTTTCCAATCATAGGGGGAACATTCCACACCGGCCGGGTAAAACCGGAGTTTGGCTTTGAGATGCTGTAAATGTATGGCCGCGGGGCCGAGATACAATAAGAGCTCCTGGGTGCCGTCCCGCGCATCCCAGTTGGGCTTGAACCAGAAGCTGATCGTGCCGCTTTTTTTCCAAGGCGCAAAGATGTCGCTTGGCGTGGCAAACGAGAACTCGTCCTGGGCGGCGGGTGATCCGCCCAAGGTCCAGGAACGGGGCGATAAGCCGGACCCCTGGGCCGCAAATGGAAGAGCGCGCTGTTCGACTTGGAATCCGTCGGCGTAAAAAATTGTTTTCTCTTTGTCGATGGTTGAACATGTGAAGTTGAGTTGAAGTTCGAGTTTGGAGCTCGCCGGAATAAAGTATTGCCAGTCGGCCTCGTGCCCGGGGCCGACATCAATAACCGGAAAATTGGCGGGGTAGGAGCAGAAAAAACGTTGCCATTTTTTAGAGTCCAGGTTGATTATGGTCGGTTCGGTCTCCGTCCCGGAACCAGGCTCTTTCAGGGACAGCATGAGAGCGCCTTTGCCTTTTAGATAAACGGAGGCGACATAATGGGCCGGCACGATCTGCTGGCCGTCGTAAAACCCCTTTTTGGCCGCGACTGCAAGTGCGATGCCCTCTTCACCGTCGGCGCCTGGCGTATTAACTTGCAAGGCTTGCCGGCCCTGCCAGAAATCGTTGGTGTCGAAGGTCATGGTCGTGCTTTTGAGCATGACGAAGGAGCTGGTGGTGGTGCCTTCAACCGCTGCCTGGTTTTTTGACAGCAGATTGGCGTGCGCGTCTTCCAACAGCAGCCCCCGGCCGAATTGGCCTTTGACCAGGCGGGGCTTGTTGGCGGGCACCGGCTGACCATCGGCATATCCTGGTTGCTCCCGCTTGAAAATGACGGGAATCGCATGACCGCTGTCCGGATCCGAACATTCATCGACATCAAACGCGAAACGCGCGATGATGCCGGGGAGTAAATCAGCCGGAACCGTCTGGCTGATAAAAACTTCGTTGGTTGTCTCGGCCTGGGTGGAAACGTTGGAGGAGGCCAAGTCGTTTTTTACCTCCGCTACGGCTGGCGCGACAAGTGGTGTCTCAATCGGCGGCGTCTGGTTTGTGGTTATCGCCTTGGCTGCATCTGGAAAAGCCTCGGCCACTGTCTTGATTACAAGCGGTGCTTCCTGCGCCGGAGCACAACCGACACCCAGCCAGATGCATAATAAACCGATCCCGATGGCGCGTTGCATGAAACCTCCTGGTAATAGCCGGGCGTCCGGCCCGGCCGCCTGTCCTTTGCGGCATGGCGAGTCACTATAGCTGCGCTTGGGACATGTTTCAATAAAAAAGATAACTACTCAGGTTGTCATCCTGAGCGTAGCGAAGGATCTCATGTTTGTTGGCAGACAGATGAGATTTCTCGCTACGCTCGAAATGACAATCTTTGCTTATCCGGGTTTTTTCAGGCAACCTCCCCAGTAACACGGGATGCCGAATTTGACATAACAGATTAATATCTAACGTTTTTCTTTTAAGTTTGTACCGCCGGCCGCCAGCGTGGTTTCGCTGAGTAGTTACTAAAAAAGATTGACTTGTGCATATAAAAATAACAACCTGCAATCAATTATTTTGTTCTTCAGAACGTTGATATCGAGACACATGCGCCAGCGATAAATGGTGTTACGCCAATAGCGTGCGCCGCGCTACTTGCCCTGCCTAGGCGTAGGTATGCAGGGTGAGCGGCGCATCTGGACGAATGACCGCCGGCGTGCCGCTTGTAGCGCGGCAGATAACGTCAGGCAGAAATAGGAGCAATCGGTATGTCCCAATGTATCAGTCGCGGGGGTCCTGCGGCAGAGTTGTCGCATCAGGAATTGGAAAATTGTCTGGATGAATTTGTGGCGGGACTGGCGGGTAAGCCTAAAAAGGTTTTGTTGATTCCACCTGATTTTTCGCGCTATCATTCTGGCGCCGGCGAAATCTGCGCCGCGCTGTACCGGCGCTTCTCCCCGCATGCTGCTGTGGCACTGCTCCCGGCGTTGGGAACGCATCGTCCCATGACGTCCGCGGAAATGAACCGCATGTTCCCGGGCGTGCCCCATGACCGCATTCACATTCATGACTGGCAGAAGGACCTGGCGCTGATGGGTGAGATTCCCGGCCAGCGGCTGCAGGCACTGAGCGCTGAAAAGGTCGACTACCCGGTGCGCATCGAGGTGAACCGGATGGTTGCGGAAGGTGGCTATGACGCCATCATTTCTGTCGGCCAGGTGGTTCCCCATGAAGTCATTGGTATGGCCGGCGGAAACAAGAACGTTCTCGTAGGCTGTGCCGGTCCCGATACGATCAATAAGAGTCATTTCCTGGGCGCGGTCTGCGATATGGAAAAAATCATGGGCCGGGTCGCAAGCCCGGTGCGTGCGCTGCTGGACGAAGCCGCAGACCGCTTTTTAACTCATTTACCGATTCATTACATTTTGACCGTGCGCGCCAAGAATGCCGCTGGCAGCCTGGTGACTCGCGGGCTGTTCGCCGGGCGCGGCCACAACTGCTTTGAACAGGCGGCGCAACTGAGCCAGGCGGTTAATATCGTCAGGGTTCCGCCGCTTAAAAAGGTCGTTGTCTTTCTGGATCCGTCCGAATTTAAGAGCACCTGGCTGGGCAACAAAGCCATCTATCGGACGCGCATGGCCATTGCCGATGGTGGTGAGTTGCTGATCCTCGCGCCGGGTCTGGTGGAGTTCGGTGAAGCGGAAGTCAACGAGCGCGTGATTCGCCAATACGGCTATTGCGGCACGGACGCCGTTTTGAAGGCGGTGGCCGCGGACCCGGATTTGCGCAATAGCTTGGGCGCCGCCGCGCATCTTATCCACGGCTCCAGCGAGGGGCGATTTTCGATCACTTATGCCTCCGGCGGGCTGAAACGCGAGGATATTGAAGCAGTCGGTTTCCAGTACGCCGACTTAGCTTCCGCCCTGGCCCGCTACAATCCGGAACGGCTGAAAGACGGATTCAATACCCTGTCGGATGGTGAGCATATCTATTATATTTCCAATCCCGCGCTCGGACTGTGGCAGAGGACGGAACAGATGCAGGATACATTCCATGCCTGAAAGCTGACGGCCCAAAGAACCTTGTCCTTATCTATTTGAAGAAAAGAACGCGTCGAACAAAGCGCTCAAGCGTCCGATGATATCAGTGGCAGTTGAACCCCTCAGTCTCAACGTTATGGCTGTCGAAAACTCCATACGGAACGGCCACGACGGAGCGTGGCCCTCCAACAGAGGCATAAAATGCACATTATTGTTATGGAGGGACGCGCTCTGTCGCGTCTGCATGTTCTTTTGGAAATCTCTTTGAAAATGGTCCGGTAGATATCACGCTTCAGCAGGTTATCCTCGCAGATTTTCTGAACCCTGGTACTATAAACGTGATGTGCAGCAATATAAAGAGCAAGCGCATTCCTGCAGTCGGGACCCACCGCAACTTGGTCTTCCTCTCGGTCCTGGCCTCCTATTCCCACACCAACCTGGCGGCCTGGGTGTTGCGAGCCTATGCGGAGCACGCTGGGTTTTCTTGGCACGAAGTGGAAGTCACCCGCAACGATTCGCTGAATGCGGCCTTGCTCCGCCTCGTGCGCCTCCAGCCGACCGTCCTAGCCGCGACTTTTTACCTGTTCAATCGAGACTTTTTGCTCTCGCTCTTATGCCGATTCAAGGCGCTGTGTCCGCAATGCCGGATTGTGGTCGGCGGACCGGAATTCCTTGGTGATAACCGGAGTTTTAGCGGACGCCACTCGTTCATCGACGCCGTCATTCGCGGGGAAGGGGAGGTTGCCTTTGCCGAATGGCTGAAGCATTTTGACCAGCCGCAAGCCTGGGCTGGCATCGCCGGTTTTTGCGGCATGCTGGACGGCGGCTATGTCGATAATGGCATGGCGGCGGCGGTGCGGTCATTGGATGATATTCCTTCGCCTTATCCGGCCCGGCCAGCGCCTTTCCATAAGCCTTTTATTCTGCTGGAAACCTCGCGCGGTTGCGCCAATCGTTGCTCGTTTTGCACCAGCGCCGGGGTTCCGGTGCGCACAGCGTCATTGGAGCGAACGCGGCAGGACTTACAACTGATTGCCAGCCAAGATGTTCCGGAAGTGCGCCTGGCGGACCGGACTTTCAACGATCGACCGTCCCGCTGTATTCCCCTGATCAGGCTGTTTCGCGATGAGTTTCCATCTCTCCGGTTCCACCTGGAAATCGATCCGGCTCGGATTACGCCCGCGATCTTGCGGGAGCTGGCCGCGGCCGGCCCCGGACGTTTTCATATCGAGGCGGGCGTTCAGAGCTTCAACCCGAAGGTGCTGTGCGCCTTGCACCGCCAGGGCAGCGCCGACCGCTTGTGGGCCGGAGTGGACCGGTTGTGCCATCTGCGCAACCTGGATGTGCATGTGGATTTGATCGCCGGCCTGCCGGGCGCCACTCTCGCGGATCTGTTCCACGACTTCCGCAAGCTGGTTGCGCTGAATCCAGGCGCAATTCAAATCGAGATATTAAAATTGCTGCCTGGCACTCGGCTTGACCTTGAAAGAAGCCGCTGGGGCATCGTGGCATCGCCTGAACCGCCCTACGAAGCGCTTCAAACCGCCGCCATGCGCGCCGAGGAGATGGAAACGGCCCGTATTTTGTCAAACATCGCGGATTGGTTTTACAACGTGGCTGAACTGCGCGCTGTAATCCTGTCGGCCGATCGAATCCTGCCGCGTTTGTGGGAGGAACTGGTTGATATTTTTGCGCTCAATTCCGTCACTCCGTTTGCGCCCAGCCTGGAAAACCGGTTTCGGTTGTTGAACGACTATTTCCGGGGAAAGCCCACCGCTTTGACCCACGCCCTGCACTACGCCTGGATGAAAAACGGGTTCAGTGCCCAGCACGGCATCTGTTCCGCCAGCGTCTGGAAGGGCCCTGTGCCCGCGAACGCGGTGTTGTTAGAAGGCAATGCCGCCGCATTCAGTGCCCGCTGTTTCCTGGCGGCCATGGAACATCCGACCCTGTTTGTTTTCGGACGGGAGCGGCGGGCCGTGGCCATCTACCGGTTGTTGCCCTGAAAAGCGCGCGGCGAAGGGCGCTTTCAGGCGGGGCACAAACCGCGCCGGGCCAGACTGGCTATGCGCCGGTGTAGAGCTGCGTGCCGTGGCGTTGCCCGCGTATTTTTTCAGGTACGCCGCGGACCAGTTCCCACTGCGCCCGGCGGCCTGCGCGCCAGCGCTGTTCTTCTTCCGGGGTCATGTCCGCCGAACCGCCGTTGGTGTAGCGTTCGCCGATGGCAAGGTGCAGTTCCAGCAGGTTCAATTCCAGCATCGTGGCGCGCAGGTGGGCGTGTTCTGCGGCAAGATGCAGGGCGTGTTCCTTTGCCGGGCAGGCCCGCGCCGCGCCCTCAAGCATGCGATCCAAGGTCTGGAACTTGTTGTGGCAGGCCGCAACCCGGGCGCGGTGGCCGGCATAGGCGGGCGATGGCATGCCGAGCCAGAATCCGCGCAAGTCGGAAAACCAATCATTGGCATAATCACAGAACCCAAGGTATCCCGCTTGCGCTTTTTCCAGCGCGTTATAGTAGTCTAGCATGGCCGGCGCCGCAGGCCGTCCGAAGCGCTCTTCCGTGAAACGGGTTATAGCGGTATCCACATCGGTTTCCTGGCCGGAAGCCAGGCGCGCGAAGACCGACAGGTTCAGCCCGTGGGCCCAGGTCGAATGCGCGCCGAAGACGAGCGCCTGGATCTCGCGTACGCCCGCGGCGCGATAGGCGCGCAGGTCGCGGGCGATTACGCGCGGGATCGCGACATTACAATAACACCACAAGGTGGTGCATCCGTAATACTCGAACACATCCACCCGCCCTTCGAACACATCCCGCGCATGCAGCAGGCTTTTCCAGTAAAATCTGTTGCGCGCGCAGCGGTCGTCATCGATGGCGTGCGCGTAGCAACGCTCGCGCGGCGCGAAGAGGGCATAGACATTCGGGGGCAGGAACCGCTTGCCGCCGGGCAGGATCGCTTGCGCGGGGAGTCCCGTGAGGGTGTCGTGATAGAGCAGAAAACCCAGTTCAATGCCGGGTTTACGTGCGTCCATGGCTCCCGCAGTTGCTGCAATCAGCGTGGCGTACTGGTCCACCGGTGAGCGGTTTTTGCATGTCGGACAGTTGCACCATGAACCGCCGACTGTGTCCTCGGGCCATATCTGGATCACGCTTGCGCCGGGGTGGCGGTCAAGCAGCTTGGTCAGTTCTCCCACCGTCCGCCCGAGCGTCTCTGGATTGGCGGTGCAGATATTGCCCGTGTCCGTTGGCTTGCCGTCGTGGCCGGTGCGCATCAGGTCGGGGCGTTTGGCGTAAAGCGTCGGAGGCAGCCAATACGGAAAGCCGGACCCAACATGCCCTCCAGCTGAAAACAAGGTGTGACTGGCCAGCGCTTCCTGTTCTAAGAGTATTCCGCCCGGATCCGCCAGTCCGCCGCTTTCGCCGCGCAGAATGTTCAGGGAGTTCAGTCCCATGGATTTTCCCCACTGAAACTGCTCGACCAATTCCCGGGTGTATTCCCGGGAATTGTAGTAGCCATCTGGAAGATCGGGAGGGGGGCTGGTTCGCCACAGTATTTCATGGCCCATGGCGGCTGCAAGCGCCCAGCCCCGCCGGGGTATTGTCATAACGCTGTCGGCCATAGTAATACTCTTTGATTGGCAACCCGTCCCTTGCGGCTCACCTGTTTTTTTATTTATCCGGATCCAGGCGCCGGTGTCAAGTTTTAGATTCACGGGCCGGTAATTTTTTCTGTTAATTTGGGGCGGAGTTGTATATCTTCAAAAGTGTTTTCCAGAAAGATCGTAAGGAGGCAGGCATGCAGAACATTCCCGTTTTGACCGTGTGCGAGCGCACCCTGGCGGAAGCCTATGAAAAAGCGTTGATCGCCTTGCGCGATCAGGGCATCCGTTTCCGGACCCAGTACGATAAACCGGGCGATCCCCTCAGCCTGGACTGCACCATGAACATCACGGTGCTGGAACCGTTGGCCGACCCCATGATTCACAAGGCGTTCCCCGGCGGCATCGAGGACTTGCGCGAATACGTGCTGGAGGTCCAGGGAATCAAGGATCACTGGGTCAAGAACACTAACGACCCCGAGGATACGCGCTGGGAATATACCTACCACGGGCGCTTGAAGACTTATGGCCAGTGGCGTGAAGTGCACACCGGCCAATCCGCGCCGGCCGGCCCTTTTGTCGTGGACCAGATCGAAGGGGTGATCGCCAAGCTGGTGGCCCAGCCGTTCACCCGCCAGGCCCAGATGATCACCTGGATGCCGAATATCGACCTGGATTGCTACGATCCGCCCTGTCTGCAATCCCTGTGGTATCGCCTGCTGGAGGATGAAGCGGGCGTCCGCTGGCTGAACTGCAACATGCGCTTCCGCAGCAACGATGCCTGGGGCGCGACGTTTATGAACATGTTCGGCTTTATTCATTTCAACAACGAGATCATCGCCGCTGAGGTGGCCCGCCGCTCCGGCAAGCCGGTTCAGTTAGGACGCCTCAACTGGCAGGCCGATTCGTTCCATATCTACGGCAAGGATATCGAGATCGCCAACCAGCGCCTGTTCCAGCGACTCCAGACCACGAAGTTCGAAGACCGGGTCTTCGCGTTTCGCGATCCCGATATCCAGGAGATGTACCAGCAAGCCGATTCAGAAATCCGGAAGAAAATCAAGGAAGAGGACGCCAAGATGCCGGGGTGACAATGGCGATCACCCTAAGCTCATTGATCGAGATTGATCCGTCACTAACCGGCGGTTTTCATAAGATAACTAAGCGATATTATTTGGAAGTTATTGATGACCAGAAGAATTAACTCGAAAAATGAGCAACTACAAAACATACGAAATGCACGAAATAAATTCGGATGGGTAATTTGTCATTATGACCATTCATTATAAAAGGCTTGTTTGCCGGACTTTCGTGTAGTTCGTTGTGAAAATTCTTGATAAAATTAGCAATCCGCATTTGAAGGAGCATCATCATGGCGCGTGCATTAAGTAAAATATCGGCGGAATGGTGGGATTATACGACGCTCGACGAGGACCTGCTGAAAGATGCGGCCAAGCTCGAGGAGAAGGATATCCGGCAATTGGCCCGGCCCGGTTTCAAGGTGGTGTTCTATGATACCCTGGAGGAATTCTTTCTCGCCGAGGCCTTGGAATATATTGCCGCGTGGAAACAGGCCACCCCGGACAACCCGGCCGGGATTTGCGGACCGATCGGGCCTACCGAGCAGCTGCCGCTTGTGGCCCGGATTGTCAACGATCTCAATATCAACCTGAAAAATGCGGTTTTCTGGGGCATGGACGAGTGGTTCCTGGACGGCAAGGAAGTTCCGGCCACCCATCCGCTGTCGTTCCGGCGAGCGGACATGGAATTGTGTTTCAACCGGATCCGCAAGGAATTGCGGCCGCATCCGGAAAACCTGCATTTTCCGGCCGCCAATGTCAAGGCCTACAGCGAAACGTATAACCAGGCTCGGTGTGTCGTCATGCAGGGTGGTCAGGGTGAAGTCAAGCACTGGGCCTTTAACGACCCGCCGCAGCGCAAGGGCAAGTACAAGGATTGCCCGCCGTCGCCGGCCGAATACCGCCGGCTGGCCACCCGCGTGGTCACCTTGCATCCCATGACGATTATCCAGAATGCCCGAACTTCCGGCGGCGGCCAGGTCTTCCTGGTGCCGACCCAGGCGCTTTCCGTAGGCCCGCAGGAAACATGGAAGGCTGAAAAAGTCTCGATCTGGCATCCCGGCGTGCATGACAATAAGTACGGCATGCGCCTGACCAGCCTGATGATTTCCAAGCGCCTGCCGGATTCCGCGGTGCCCATGTCGCTCCTGGCGGATCATCCCAATGTGCAGTTCAATTTTTACCGCCCCGCCCTGGGCTCGTGCAAAGCGGAAATGCATTGAAGGGCCCGAGGGCGATGGTGATTGGCGCATGGGTGTGGCAGAACGGAGCGCATTGCGTTGCAAATGGACGCGTGACTTCGCCCCGCCTGCAGGTTTGCCGGGATTGCATGGACACGAGTCCAATGCTTCGCCCGGCGCGTCCGCATCCGGGGCAAATTGACGCATCCTTTTGCAATCCCGGCGTGGCGCCGGGGACGCGCAATGCGCTCCGCGCTAGCACCGCGCGACCGAAGCAGTCGCGCGGAATAAGACAAAATAATGGGCGTTATTGATTATGGAGGGACGCGCTCTGTCGCGTCCGAATGGGTTTTTCGACGATCTCGTTGGCTGGAGAAAGGGCATGATAACCAACAATTATTTACTGGCGGTTGGTTGATGTTCTGAACCCTGAACCTTCAAACGAACCATGACTCCTTTCCTCATTGGCCTGGATATCGGCACATCGAAACTGGCGGCCGTCGCCTTGGATGCCGGCACTGGCAAACTGCTGGCAATTGAACATGCGTCCAATCGGACGGGCCTGTCCTCATCCGATCCGGATGTCAGCGAGCAGGATGCCGAGGCGCTGGTCGCTGCGTCCATCGGGCTCCTCAAGGCCCTGGTCCAGCAGCCTGAATTGTCCAAGGCCCGCCCGGCGGCCCTCGGAGTCACCGGTCAGATGCACGGGCTGGTGCTGGTGGATAGTTGCGGCCAGCCACTGTCTCCATTGATCACCTGGCAGGACGGCCGCGGTAGCCGCGTTGCCAAACCATCCGGCCGATCATGGGTCGCCGAGTTTGGTCGCCGGGCTGGACCTTCTGCGCTTGAAGCCGCGGGCTGTCCGGCGGCTGCCGGATACGGTGGCGTTACGCTTCTGCGCCTGGCAGGGGAGGGCGCTTTGCCGCATAATGCCGTGGCACTTACAATCCAGGCGCTGGTGGTCCAGCGGCTTTGCGGACGGACCGCGCTGGATTCTACGGATGCTGCCGGCTGGGGCTTGTTCGATGTTCGGGATGGCAACAGGTGGATACCGGGAATTGCGCAGGCATTGGAACTACCGGCTGCGCTGCTGCCGGATGTGGAGCCAACCGGCAGTCTGGCCGGCGCGCTTTTGCCGGAAATGGCCGGCGCCAGCGGTCTGCCGGCGGGGTTGCCGGTGGCCGTGGCCCTGGGCGATAACCAAGCCTCGTTTTTCGGAAGTGTTTCCGGTCCGACCGCAACGCTGCTCATGAATCTGGGGACCGGCGGACAGATGTCCGTTCCGGTAGCGAGGTTTGTCCGGGTAGAAGGACTGGAGACGCGGCCCCTTATTGGCGGGCACCGGCTGTTGGTCGGCGCCAGCCTGTGCGGCGGGCGGGCGTATGAAATTCTGCACCGTTTCTTTCAGCAGGCCGGCCGGGAACTGTTTGCGGTTAATCCCGGCTCGGAATTATACGAGCGCATGAACCGACTGGCTGCCGGCGCTGATGGCGATTGCGGAGGCATCAACGCCCGCACTTTATTTGCCGGCTCCCGCCGGGATCCGGAGGCTTGTGCTGCGCTGGAAGGCTTGACGGACGCCAATTTCACGCCGGCGAATGTGGTGCGATCGGTCATCCGGGGCATGGCCGAGGAACTGGCCGAGTTTTATGACTTAGCCCGGGCGGCGGGCGTAACCGCTAAATTACTGGTGGGCGGTGGCAACGCGGTGCGGAACAACCCGGTTGTGCGGCTGGAACTTGAACGGCGGCTGGGGATGAAACTGTCCCTGCCGCCGCGCATTGAAGAGGCCGCCGTGGGCGCTGCTCTGGCCGGCGGCGTTGCTGCCGGGGTATATCCCGATTGGGAGTCCGGAACTAAAAATTACGCTCAAGCTTGACACGCCGTCCTTCCTTGCCCACTATTGTTGCCATGCAAACCCAGAAATCCACAGGATTTGCCGACTGGCTTTCCCGGCGCCTAAAAGTGCCGCAGCCGGATGACGGAGCGTGCGGTGCCAGCATCCTGGATGAGTATGTCAAGGCAGCCCCCAGCCCGCAACAAGCGCTCGACATCTTCCGTGGAGAGTGGTCCTCGGCCTTGCCGGGATCTTTGTCCGGCTGTAAAGCTGGAATCGTGCCCTTATTTGACGACGATCGCGTCACATGGTTTATCAAGGAAATCGGGGGAGTTGGCGGCAAGACGGTCATGGAACTTGGTCCCCTGGAAGGTGGGCACACCTGGATGCTGGAAAAGGCGGGGGCATCGCAAATTACGGCTATCGAAGCCAATACTCGGGCCTTTCTGAAATGTTTGCTGGTTAAGGAGCTGCTTGTTCTCAGGAACAGCCGGTTCTTGTGCGGTGACTTCATGGAGTATCTGCGCCAGGATGGTCCGCGTTTCGATGTTTGCCTTGCCGCCGGTGTGCTGTATCATGTGCAAAACCCGGTCGAATTACTGGCGCTCCTGGCCAGGCGCTGCACCGGCCACTTGCTGTTATGGACGCATTATTACAATAAGGCCCTGGTGGCATTTAATCCCGAGCTGGCATCCCGGTTCACCGCGGCTCAGCCGGTTGAGTATGCCGGATTTAGCGGTACGCTGCACTGTCAGGAATACCGGACGGATCTGAAGCGGCCCGGCTTCTGCGGCGGCAGTAAGATGACCAGCCAATGGCTGTCCAGGGAAGATATTCTCAATGGCCTGGCCCACTTTGGGTTCCGCAACTTGCGCATCGGTTTCGACGAACCCCGCCACCCCCACGGCCCTGCTCTGGCCGTTGTTGCCGATTGCGGATAAGAGGTGACAAGGTAGTATTTGATGTTTGATTTCAGCATGCTTTCAGGTGGGAAGATAATTATGCTAAAAGAACACCGTCGGATCTTTCCGTATGCGCTCTGGGCGTGGGCGGGCCTGTGTGTTGCAGGCTGGAATGTTGCGGCGGCGACGGGTTATTATGTCACGCCGGCCGGCGCTGGCGACCATGGCGGCACGAACTGGGACAACGCCTATAGCAACGTGCAGGCGGCGGCGACGCTGGCCACCAACGCCGGCGATACGATCTACCTCCAGTCCGGCGTGTATTCCAACTCCAGCCAGATCGTGATCTCCAATGCCGCGGACGTGTTGATCATTGGCGGGTGCTACGGAGGAGCTGGAGCCAACTCCAATATCTATTCCGGCACCAACAGCACGCTGACCCTTGTGGCTGGCGTCACCAATCGGATTCTATTCGGCTATGTATCTACGGCACGCGTCGAAGGGGTTTCTTTTAGCGGCGGTATCGTTGCCGATATAAACGGAGCAGGCGTGTACCTGACTAACTGTGCCTGGACCATGGATAATTGCGTGATCGCAAGCAGCGAAGCCATTCCCGCAACTAATACCGTATGCGGTGCGGGGATGTTCATGGCGATGGGTACGCTGACAATGTCGAATTGCGTGGTTGCGAGCAACGTCATCTACCTCACGCGCAACTATTGCTCGGGATACGGAAGCGGGTTGTACCTTGATCGGGTTGAAGTCGATCTCCGCAACACGCGTTTTGAAAGCAACCGCGTGCACTGGATCAGTCAGGAGGTTCAAACTGCAGCGGGAGGCGCCATCTATAGCACGGGCGCTTCGCGGACGATCCTTTCCAATGTTGTATTTTCCGGTAATTATGCAATGGCGGTATGGGCGTCTCAATTCGGTGGAGGCGCCTATGGAGGCGCCATTTTCCTGCGGGGGGGAGATGCTGTGCTGGACGCCTGTACGTTTACCGAGAATTACTCGCGGGGGCAGAGCGCCTCATTCGGAGGCGCCGTGAATGCCGGCGCGATGAACGATCTGCGCATCAGCGACTGCACGTTCCGGGGATGCTATGCGCAATCGCCCGGCAGCGCGGCGCGCGGTGCGGCGCTCTACCTGGCCGGGGTGACGAACGCCAGCTTGAGCGATTGCTCGATTCGTGATGTGCCCTTGATCGGCGAGTCGGATGGTATCCGGATCGATTCCCCCACGACCCGCTTGTGCATGAGACACTGCACTGTTGAACATAGTACGCTGGACGGGATCGGTATGAGCGCCGGCAACCTGCGGATGACCAACTGCCTGGTGGCGCAGAGCGCTGGCAGCGGCATTTATCTGATGGGCGGCACCGCGTCCGTGTACAACGTTACGCTTGCCGACAATGCCGGCTGGGGCTTGAACCGGACCGGCGGGTTGGCTTCAGTCAGCAACTCGATTGCCTGGGGCAACACACTGGGTGGCATCGCCGGCAATACCAATGTGAGCGCGGGTTACACATGTTGCCAGAACGAGCTGGCCGGGGAGAGCAATCTGGTCACGGATCCGTTGTTTATCTACAGCTATTACCTGTCGGTGGCTGGTCTGCCGGGGCAGGCGGCGAGTAGTCCGTGTATTGCCTGCGGGAATGTGGCGTCGGCTGCGCTGGGGTTGACCAACCGCACAACGCGCACGGACGGGTTGGGCGACACCAACGCATTGGTGGACCTGGGGTATCACTACACGAACGGAGTTTCGGATTCGGCGTTGTCGAACGCCGTGCTTTACGTGGATGCGGCGGGCGGGGATGACGCGAACGATGGGCTGACGGCGTTGACGGCGTTGAAAACCCTGGGCGCGGGTTTGGCACGGATCATGACGCGCGGTGAGATCCGGCTGGCAGCGGGGAACTATGATGCGGCCAACGGGGAGACCTTTCCGCTGACGGTGGTACAGCCGCATTTGAGCATCTTGGGAACCAATCAGGAGCTGACGGTGATTGACGCCGGCGGCGCGAACCGGGTTTTTTATGCGGTGAACAAGGGGGATATTCGACTGGAAGGGATGGCAATTCAGGGCGGCGCTCTGAGCAACGATTGCGGCGCCGGTCTTTATGCGGTGGGTTGCGGGTTGGCCTTGAGCAACTGCGCGGTGCTCAACAACCAGCTTTATCCGGCGAGCTTGGCATGTTACGGAAGCGGGATGTATCTACGCCTGGGTAAACTTTTGATCGATAGCTGCATTTTTTCGAACAACTTCGTCAATCTAGTTAGTGGTTCCTCTGGCTATGGCGGCGGGATGTTTATTGACAGGTCGCCGTTGACTATCCGCCGCACACGTTTTGAAAACAACCGGATCAACCGGGTGTCCGGTGAAAGTCATGCGGCGGTGGGCGGAGCGATTTACAGCAGTGGCGCCAACGTGGAGATTGCGAACGGCGAGTTTTTCGGCAATTATGCGGTCGCTGCTCCCGGGGGCATGTGGGGCGGGAGCGCCTATGGTGGCGCGTTGTATCTTACGCAAGGCAATGCATTGCTGTGCGATTGCGCCTTCAGCAACAACTATGCTTCAAGTCAAAACACCACCCGCGGGGGTAGTATTTATGTTAGCGCGATCACAACCTTTACCATGCGGGCCTGTACTTTCAGTCAGGGGTATGTAAAATCATTTAACAGCATAGGCTGTGGAGGCGCGTTGTATCTGGCGGCCTCGAATACCGATATAATGGGCTGCCGGATCCAGGATGTGGGCGCGTTAGGAGGGTATGTTGGCGACACTTATATTGCTTCCGGCCCGGTGCGTATGACAAATACGCTTATTGCTGGCAACAATGGCAATGGCATTACTATTATTGGTCCGGCATCGCTCATCAATTGCACCCTGGCTACCAACACTGGCTGGGGGATCACCAATGCCGGCGTCCTGAGCGTCAAGAACTCGATTATCTGGGACAACTCCCTGGGCGGGATCGCGACCAATGCCACGACCGCGATCTCCTATTCGGACGTGCAGGATGTAACGCCGCCGGGTACGGGTAACATGAACGCCAATCCCCTGTTTGTTGATGCAGAAAATGGCGATTTCCATGTCATGAGTCTGGCCGGTTCCTGGCACGGCGGCATCTGGATAAACGATCCACAGATGAGTCCGTGTATTGACGCGGGTGAGCCGGCGCCAGCATCGGCATACACCATGGAACCCAAACCTAATGCCGGACGGGTCAACATGGGCGCCTATGGCAACACTGCCGAGGCTTCGCGCTCTTCGCGGGGCACGGTCTTTGCGGTGTGGTGACACCGCAGACGTCATATTTTCCGTTGGCCGGCACCTCCCTGCCGCCTTGTGCGGCAGAGGCTAAAGGGCATAAGTAAAATGGAACTGCTCATAGCCCTTGAGATGTGGCTCGCACTCTGCTATACATTCTATCAGCTATGTTAAAAGGCGGAATCATAGGTTTCGGCAAAGTCGGGCAAAGCATGACCCGGATCATACGGGAAAAATTTCCGTTCGCCGATATTGTGGCCGTCTGTAATCGCAGCCAGGCCAAGTTGGATCTGGCCCGCACTGACTTCGGGATTGAACGCCTCACTCACGATGCCACGGAGCTGTGCGGCTGGGATCTGGATTTCGTGATGGTGCTCTCCGGCAACAGCGCGCACCGTGCGCATGTCGAAGCCGCCGCCGCCCGCCGTCTGCCGATCTTTTGCGAAAAGCCGATCGCTACCGGTGTGGCCGATGCCATAGCTATGGTCAGGGCGGTTGAAACCGCGGGTGTGCTTAACCATGTCAATTACATGCTGCGCTTCCTCGCGCCGTTCCAGGAAGTCCGTCGGCTCTACCGCGAGGGAACGCTGGGGCGCTTGCTTAGCGTCAATATGACTCGCCTGCGCGGCTTTGGTCTTTACGAAAGCGGTGCCCGGCACTGGGCCATTACCGACCGCGCCGAGTCGGGAGGGTGGGTGGTGCATCACGCCTGTCACGGAATTGATTTCGTTTACTGGCTGGCCGGCGAGTTCAAATCTGTGTATGCGCAGACGCAGACGACTTATCCCGGTTCCCCGGAACTGGTCTGGGGGATGGGCCGGTTACAGAACGGCGCCACTGCGGTCGTGGCCGATTCGGTATGCGCGACTCGTGCCTTGTCTGTCACCGTTATTGGAACTCGGGGACAGGTCATGCTGAATGCCGATCGCGATGCGCACCTAACCCTGACGCACGAGTCCCGGGATGGTGGCGCGGCGGTCACGGAAGAGATACCAGCCATCTCCAAACCCTATCCGGCCTTCTTTGAAGATTCGCTGGCCGAGTTTTTCCGCTGTCTGCAAAGTGGCAGCCCCTCTTCCTGCACTTTGCGCGAAGCCTGCTATTCGCTGAACGTGGCGCAGGCCATGGAAGAATCAGCTGCTGCCGACCGTGTGGTCAAAATTCAAGCCTGCCTATAGTCAAGGCCTCCCCCCGGATCTTCAAGCGCTATGCAGCTTGGGCCAGGCAGGAAAATCACGCGGATTCGTATTTCGCGGGGGCGGTGTTGATTGCGTGCAGGGTCTGCATGGTTTCCGGGCTGAATTTGGGCCGGCGGTCGTAGAAGTACAGTCCGTTGATTTCCTGCTCGATGTTGTAGAGCTGGGTATAGCACCAGCCGCAGATCTCGGGGTTGTCCAGCAGGATCTGGAGTGTGCGGCGGTAGCGCTCGACGAATTCGGTTTCCGTTTTCGGGCGATTGCCATAGCCCCACATGCTTTGATTCCCGTCCTGATCCTGGTCGGCGCGGGAGTTCATGCCGATGCCGCCGAATTCGCTGACGAAATAGGGTTACCGTCATAGGCTGTATCCGAAGCGCAATGTTTGAACGCTTTGTTCTGTTCAGGCCGACCTGAACCCCGAACCCCAAAAATCATCCTTTTCTAACGCGTTCTTTTTCATCCTCGGTGCGGGACCTTACTTTTTCCATGGCGGCGCGCTGTTCGGCCTTGATCTTCTCGATTTGCTCGGGGTCGTCGCCCACCTTCGTCAGCCGGTCGCTCCCCAATATTTCCAGCTCCGCCAGCTTGGCCCGGGTTTTGTTGTCGATCTCCGCCAAAGCGGCTTTCTGAGCGTCGGTCAAGCGAGTGATGCTTCCGTCGCGTTGGGCCATACGTTCCAGGGCCAGGTCCAATGCGCTCTTCAAGGGTTTGCTTGTGGATGTCATGTTGGCCTTCTTTGTAGAAGCGGCGCCCCCGCCGCTTTTTATTCTCACTGTAGTGCGTTAGGTCGAGCGACCTGCTCTGACGGAAAGCGGCGGGGGCACCGCGTCTACTTCAATGACTATGAACCATCCCTGCACGAAATCATGAAGCCGGGAATTAAAATGACTGCCGCATCATCTGCAGGATGATCGGTCCCAGCAGGATCAGGAAAACGGCCGGGAAGATACAGGCCACCAATGGAAAAAGCATTTTTACCGGCGCCTCGTTAGCCAATTTCTCGGCCCGCATGAAGCGGCGGGTGCGGATCTGGTCCGCCTGCACCCGCAGGATTGCACCGATGCTGACGCCCATTTCATCGGCCTGCACCAAGGCGGTCACAAGGGAGCGGATGTCGGGCTGTTGGACGCGCGCGGACATGTTTTTCAGCGCCTCGCGTCTGGTTTTGCCCAGCTGGATTTCGAAGAGCACGCGGGAGAGTTCTTCGCCCAGGGGGTCCGGGGCGCGGCGGACGACGATGTTTTTGATGGCGGTCATGAAATCCAGTCCGGCTTCGACCGAGAGCGTCAGCAGGTCGATCACGAAGGGCAGGGCGCGCAGGATCAGCTTGTGCCGCAGGGCGATGACCTGCTTGAGCCAGAACTGGGGATACATGATCATCCAGGCCAGGATGAAGAAGGCCATGAAGATCAGGCGGCTGCGGGTCTGTCCCTGGATCGGGTTATGGGACAAAGCGAAAACCCCGAACAACATGAGCGCCAGGAGCGGTCCGATGATCAGCGGGCACAGCACCCGCAGGGCCAGGTACTCCTCGGGCGCGAGGATGTCGTCATAACCTGCGGCGGTCAGCCGGCTGCCGATATGCTTGCGCAGCGATTTGAACCGCGGCCCGGTAAACCAGCGGGTGAAGTAAGGTGTCCACGGCAGGAGCATGCCGAGCAGGAGCGGCAGACGCCGTTCCTGGCGGCGCCCGTCAGCCAGGGTCACATAGGTGATGTCGCGGGCTGTTTGGACGATATACCACACCAGGCCGGCAGCAAAAACGGCCCAAAGCAATCCCAGCAGGAAAGACGCCATGGCTTAAATTCTCCCCATCAGATATCGATATTGACTATTTTCCGGATCAACAACCCGCCGACCACTTCCAGCGCCACCACTACCAGGCCGACCAGGATGCCGATCGTCGAGGTGAAAAACGCGACCATCATCATTGGATCCATGATGAACATCACCACTCCCAGCGCGATTGGCATTACGCCCACCACGATGCCTTGCATGCGGCCCTGGGCGGTCAGGGTCCGAACCCGTTCCTGGATACGCAGGCGCTCGCGGATGGTGGCGGCGATTTTTTCGAACACTTCGGTCAGGTTGCCGCCGGTCTGGCGGGCGATTTCAATGGCGCGGATCATGAGGGTCAAATCCTCGCTGCGGACGCGTTCTTCCAGGTTGCCGAGGGCATCCTCGAATTTGACACCGACCCGAGTTTGTTGGAGAAAAAAAGAAAACTCTTGGGAGATCGGGTTCTGGCCTTCCTTGACGATATGCTCGAAGGCCTGCATGATGCTGGCGCCGGCGCGCAGGGCGTTGCTCATGGTCATCAGTGCGTCCACAAGTTGTTCGTTGAAGCGTTTGAGCCGGCGGGCTTTGAGGAAGATCAGGATGCGCTTGGGCAGGGCCAGGATCAACAGCGCGCCGGCGCCCGCGATAAACAGGCCCCGGAGCGCCCCGGTCATGGACCAGAAATTCCCGGTGAGTAAAAAAAGAATGATAAACATGACCAGGGCCGTGATCCAGGTGATTTCCAGGAGTCGCCGGGGGGGGATGAAGAAGAAAATATCGGCGAATTGGCGCGAGGTCTGTTCGGTGCAGAAACGGGAATAATTCTCAGCGCCGGTTTTCAGCGCCTGGATCAGGGCATAGGTCAGTCCGGTGACGCTGACCAGGAATAGAAGCGGAACGATCCAGTACAAAAGATGGCTGATCATATCAATGTTTCCACAAGCGTTGATTAAACATTTCCATATCCAACGCCAGTCCGCGGACCTTGAATTCCTCCATGAATGTGGGCACCGAGCCGGTGGCCGTCATGAAGCCCTTGACTTTGCCCTTTTCATCAATGCCGGTTTGCGTGAAAATGAAAAGATCCTGCATGGTGATGCGCTCGCCTTCCAGTCCTGAAATTTCGGTGATGTTGGTTACCTTGCGGCTGCCGTCGCTCATGCGGGATGTCTGGACGACCAGGTGGATGGCGGCTCCAATCTGTTCGCGGATGGCGCGGGTCGGCAATTCCACGCCTGACATGAGCGTCATGGTTTCCAGGCGGGAGATGACGTCTCGCGGCGAATTGGCGTGCACCGTGGTCATCGAGCCGTCGTGGCCGGTATTCATGGCCTGAAGCATGTCTAGGGTTTCGCCGCCGCGACATTCGCCGATGACCAGGCGGTCCGGCCGCATGCGCAGGGCGTTTCGCAGCAGGTCGCGGATCATTACGGCGCCGCGGCCTTCGATATTGGGCGGGCGTGATTCCAGGCGCACGACGTGGGGTTGCGGCAGACGCAGTTCCGCCGAGTCCTCGATGGTGACGATCCGATCGGTTTCCGGCAGATAGGAGCTGACAACATTGAGGAAGGTGGTTTTGCCCGAGCCGGTGCCGCCGGCGATGATCATGTTCTTGCGCAGGATCACGCATTGGTGTAGAAAATCGGCCATGCGCGGATCGATGGAGCCGAACTGGACCAGGTTTTCCATCGTCAGCGGATCCTTGGAAAATTTACGGATGGTCAGACAGGGACCGCTCAAGGCCAGCGGCGGGATGATGGCGTTGACGCGCGAGCCGTCCTTGAGGCGCGCATCCACGTAAGGCTGGCTTTCGTCGATGCGCCGCCCGATGGGAGCGACGATGCGCTCGATAATGGCCATGACGGAGCTGTCGTCCATGAAGACGCGGTCGGTCATGATCAGCTTGCCATGTTTTTCCACGTAAATCTGGTCATGCCGGTTGACCATGATTTCGGTGATTTCCGGGTCGAAGAGCAGGTCTTCGAGCGGACCCAGGCCCACGGCCTCGTCATAGATTTCCTTGATCAGTTCGCGGGGCTCGGCCCAATCGGGGAGCCGGTCCTGGATATCCTTGACGATTTGCTCCAGCATTTTCAGGGTTCGCTCGTGCAGTTCGGTTTCCTTGATGTGGGCCGCGGTCAGGCGCTTGATATCCAGGCGTTCGAGTAGTTCCCCGTGAATCTGTTTCTTGATCAAGCGCCGCTGGTCGCGCAGCGAATTCTGGCGGCTTGGCTCCTGAAATTTGACGGGGGCTGGCGCTGTCCCGGGCGATGGTGTCTCTATCTGCGGGCGGTCAGGCGGCGGAGGTTTGAGCGTTTGCGGCGCAGCGCTATCCGGTTCTGCGCTGGAATCCGGCGCGACCAACGGAGCAGATCCGTCCGAGGTATGCACGATGAGGCGGTAGCTGCCTATGCCGATTTCCTTGCCTGGCAGGAGCGCGGCCCGCCCATGCACCGGTTTGCCGGCCAGAAATGTGCCAGCCTTGCTGTTGAGATCCTCCAGCCAGAAAACTTTGGGGTGCAGAATCAGGATGGCATGCCTTGGATCGACATTGTCGCCGGGGATTAGTATCTTATTGCCCCGTTCTGACCCGATCGGATAAACCCCGTGGGCGACGGCGTGTGTCTCCGAACTGCCGTCCGGACTCCGTATCTCGAGTTGAATCTGTTCAGCCATGGTCATATCGCAAAATAAAGCTTTCCCACCCGAACCGCAAAAGAACCTTAATTCGGCAATTTCATATCGGATTTATGACGAATATCGCGCTGGCGGATAAGGTTCAGTTCCGGCAATTTTTTATGGAGGTGTTCAAAATTGATCTTGGGCAGGTCGTTTACAAAGGACACGTCGGATGGATTGCGGAGCGCCAGGAAGAGCCGCCCCCTGACGCTTTGGGCGAAGACCAGTAATTCCGCTTCGCGCAGGGTCACTTCGAAGGTGACGGTGTTAAAGCCTTTCAGTGCCTGTTCAGGACGGTCACTCGACCGATAGGTCTTGCGGGGCAGTTGTTGGCCGGTGGCCAATACGGTGACATCTTGGAGCACAGTCAGGGTGACGGTTTCCACTTCTCCGGTAAGGCTTGCCGAGGGGAAAGAGAATGTGCCCAGCACATCCACGCGGTCGTTCGGCTTGATCATACTACTGACGGACGAGACGGTGTCCACGGAAATGGAAATTGCGCGCATGCCGTTATTGACCATTTCAGCCAAGCCGCCTTCGCCGCGGGCAGGCACATCCACATCCGACCAGAGAATGGGGTTGTTCCGGCTGATGGCATATTTCAGTCTTTTCCCAATGATTTCCGGGTACGATTCCGGATAAATGGCACGGTCGCCCACGCTGCTCTTGTAAACCGGTCCTGATCGTAAGTCGTCCTGTTTTAATACGGAACCTTCCGGTAAGTCGCTGCCGGCAACGACGACGTAGATCTGGCGGGCCGCGCCCATGATTTTATCTTTTTCGATGCGCAGGTAGTAGCCGGTTAGCCAGAAGGCCGCTATGCCGGCAACGATGGCTATAATCAGCACCCATTTCTGTTTCATGCGCTTCTCTCCTGAAAATAGCAGGCATAAAGCCCGCTCTACCTTGTGCATGCCATTGGTAGAGCCGGGTTTATTCCGGCTGTGGTTTTATTTTATTCCATTTCCGCCGCAGGTGACCTGTGTGCTCTCTTAATCTTCATCCTCTGCCCCAAAGGTTACTCCATTCTGAACTGTTTATGCAATACTGTAATCATGGAGGCGCATGCTTGCGGGGACTCCTGGACCAGCACACAACAAAGGCTCATTCCTTTCTGGAAGATGGCCAGGCCGGTGTGTCCGTCCGCGGAGTGCATCTGGCCGTAACCTTTTGCCGCAAACGCGGCATCGAAAAAGGCCCAGATCGATTCCGTCCGTCCGCCGCTCGACGAGATTTCCAATTGAGCCGCGGCTTCCTCGTCGGCGATGAAAACCGTTGCTGTGCTGTTGGGATAAACCGGCATTGTGTCCAGCAGGTGCGTGGCCGGCGGCTTCAACGATTGCTCGTATTCGGCGGCGGACTGGGTCAGCACGAATACCACGGTCTGGTCCGGCGCGCCCAGGCTTAGGGCCAGGAGCCTGGTAACGGTGTCGCCGATTTGAATCAGGCCGGAGCCGGAGGATTCGCCGCAGCGAAAGGCGCTGTCCGGCTGCGCGTCAGGAAAGGCGTTTTTGAGCTGCGCCATGACGGCCGGCAGATGGTCAGCGCACTTCATTATTTTCAGGCGGCCCTGGCTGCTGTTGATGCGGATATTAGATTGATAGACCCGTTGCCAGCCGGGCGTGGTTTCGAAAACAGAGTGGCCGGTTCCCGCGCCCCGGCGCCAGAAGACGTTGCCGAGCGCGGGCCGGGCCAAGGCCAGCATGATCAGGACGGTGAGAATAGTTACAATATGTTGTTTCATATCATGTGCTATCCGCGTTTTCCGCAAACAACTTTCGATTTTTATCGGCAGCTCCTGATGGATCAGGGGGCTAATAAATGCCCTCCGTCCAGACCAGCCAGACATCGCTTTTTACGGAAATGGATTCCCGGTCATACGCCAGCTTGCGAATTGCCGATAACGTTGGACAAGATTCGGGTTTCTGTCCGTGGACTAGAAAAAAGCCTTGCATGCTGTCGTCCGCAATGTTCAGCGAAGATAAGGCGTTATTGGGGACGTAGGTCTTCAGCTCGCCCGGTCGGGCCATGTCCGTGAGTGACTGGATGTTGTCACTGCTGTTCGTTACAACAAACGGTGAATCGTCCCGCGTATAAGGTTTATTGTCAGGGCCCGGCATCCAGGTGTAAATATATCGGGCGTTCAGCGGTTGGCTGTATTCCGCCGCCATGGCCGCCTCGGCCGCCTGGGTCCGGGCGTCCGTCATGGTGCGGGAATGGGCGGCCGTGATCTGGCCGATCTGGATCAGGCCCGCCAGGAGTATGACGATCACGATGAGTGCCACCGTGAGCTCCACCATGGCCTGCCCGTCGGAAGAATTGCGGATTACAAATTTTCGATTTTCGATTTCCGATTTCCGATGACCGCCGGACGATGGGCGACGCCGGGCCGTTGTTCCCGCGCAGGATTCCACCGGGCGGCGCGGTCTGACTCCGAATATTCTGCATTCTTCATTCTGCATTCTATATTTCCTTAGTGTCCCCGCCGGCGGCCGCTGTCTCCGCCGGGACCGGTGCCGCCGCCGCCATGTCCGGGGCCGGGGCCGCCACCGCCACCCGGTGCGTCGATTACCTCGCAACGATTGTCTAATCTGGGGTCCGGGTTGGGAACTTTTAACCAGGCCTTTCCTTCGTCGCGAAAGGTCTGGCTTTCCCAGACGGTCAATTGTCTGCAATATTCGCAAGAGGCATCCAATCCCGACAGGCCATTTTCCAGGTAGAGCGGTAAATGGTCTTCGATATGCTTCCGCCATTCGAGGTTGTAAGAGCCGCCCACCGGTCCCGAGGCAGTGTCCGCCGGAATCAGACGGACGCTATGAAACGCGGGCAGCACGATGGAACAGGCATCCGGGCGGAGCTGGGCGCCGTCACTTTCAAGATGGCCGAAGGGCTTGGCCGCCGCTGTCCAGGCGATGTGACTGTTAGCGGCACCGGGCGTCAGCCGTTCGGCATCGGTTTCAATCCGGATGGCGATATCCGCTCCGGCGTAATCATACTGCGGTTTGACGGACGAAATTGCCGGGAATGGATAGTCGCCTTCCAAAGAGATGGCGGTCCAAGCCGACCAGACTGCAGGATTGTAAACATACCAGGTGCTAACCAAGTCCGCCACCTCATTGGAAATAACGGTCGCGCTCAGATTGCGGTTGGAGCCGGAGCGGATCGAATTCAGCACGGCAATGCTGTCCAGTCCGCCGGGCAGGGTGGTTGTGCGAGGCATCAAGCCCAGTCCGAATATTTCGGTATTGACGGGATGGGTGGTGGGAATGACGACCGGGAGCGCCGGCCAGTATGTATAGTTTTCATAATGGTCGAGCAATTCCATGGCGTTGAAATAAAACCAGCACCAATCGCGGCCGGCGATGGCATCGTAGAAACTTATCATCAGCAGGAAGTGTCCGCTGCCGGCATAATCCGTGTAATATTGGGCATTGTCGGGTGCGGCGGCCACACCCTGGACGGCAATTGCCTGCAGGAGCGCGCCATAATCCAGCCAGCAACCAGGGTATGGCTCCGTGAACACTTCGCCGTAATCCATCAGCACGGCGTCAGCGTGCTCGGCCAGTCGGGCGGTGAACTCGCCGTGAGCGTAGATGCCGTTGTTTTTAGCCGCCTGCTGGGCCGCCAGCAGGCCGATGCCCGGGCCGATGTAGCAGAGACGCGCCTGCAGGTCCGCGATCTGGGCGGCGGAGTTGCTGTCGCCCGCGCTGAGAACCACGGCTTGCATGATGTTTAAATCACCGATCAGGTTCAGTGAGATACCCTGCCAACGGGCCGCGCCCAGGGCCGCGGCATCGCCGGCGTTCTGGGTGCGCGACTTGAGATGGATGATCGTGTGCAGGTCGAAGTTCCAGATCACGATGAACGACAAGATCACCAGGGCCATGATCATGAAAATCATGGTCTGTCCGGAGCGGGTGGAAGCCGTTGGCGACAGACAGTTCATCCGCCTGCCATCCTGCAGTCTGCAGCCTGTATTCCTCGTTAGGCTCTTGCAAAACCCAAGCGGACTCGACGGAGCGCGTCCCTCCAATTCCAAAACCTGCCCGTTAGCGCGACTATTGGAGGACCGCGTTTTGTCGTGGCCTTCTGCAGCAGGGGTTTTGCAAGAGCCTCTTGTTTCTTCCCGGTCCGTATTCATTCGATATCCATATACAAAGGGTAATGATTTTCAAGGGTTGATTGGCCGGTGAACAGGATGAAATCGCCGGAGTAAAACAGGCGGTGCAGGGGAATATTGAGAGGGAAATATTGGCGCACGGATAGGTGCAGCTGGGGAGGGAGCGTCTGCTCGGTATATGAATAACGGATGTCGAGCCAACCCTCGTAATCCAGAATGGCCGGCAGGCGGGTGGCTTCATACGCGCCCAGGTACAACGGAATACGGGACCGTTCGAAAACTCGCTGCGCTTCCGGGCCTCTGTTGACGCTGATGGGAAAGCGGGTGGTGAAATTTGTGCCGAGACTCAAGACCAGTGGAGAAGGAGTTTGCTCGGCAAAGTCCGGTGTCGTCAACTTGCCGGCAGCGGCGATTGTGCCGATGCGGATGGTCTTGAAAACCATGAAATCGTTGAATCCGACCGTCTTGGCCCGGGCGCCGCGCTCGGCGGCATAATGCAGGATTTCCTGGGCCATGAAGAGCTGGGACAGCTGAAAGAGCGCCATCAACAACAGGCAGAGGATGCCGATAACGATGCAGGATTCAATCAGGGCCTGTCCGGCCAGACCGGCCGCCGGCGCACTGGTGAAAAAACCGGCGCCCGTTCGATCACCTGAAGTGCCGGAGCCGGTTTGCATGGCTGCCTCTCATACTAGTTTTATTGCAGGGGCGCTGCTTGCTGCGCCTAAGACCGGAATAGGCGAAGACAGGCGCAACAAGCAGCGCCCCTTCCTGGATTAGGAAGCCCGCCCTGCCTCGGGATAAAGTTGACCGGCGACTGCCGGTTCTAATTTAACCTGATAGGAATTGGTTGTTTGTAGGGCGGTCACGTCCCGCCGTTTCGGCGGGATTGCCCGCCGACCCATTCCTGGACGGCGGGAAGCCCAGGGGGCGTTCCCGCCCTATAATTCAGAATAAGGTCCGCCCCGTTGCGGGGCGCTAAGTTCACCTGACCGTTGGCCGTTAGCCATTGCCGTTCGACGTCATTCGGCGCTGGACGGCTTCAAGGCCTTGAGCGTATCTTCAGATTTCGTCGATGTGGCGTCTTCAACTGCGGCTGCATCGCCGCCCAGGTTCTCGGTCGCTCCACCCACCATGGCGCGGATGCGATCACCGAACAGGCCGAACACGGCCAACGCCGCCAGCGCGATGATGGCGACAATGATAATATATTCTGTCATGGCTTGTCCGCGTTTTCTTCTGATGCTGCGAATCATGATCATCCCTCCTGTGTTGTTGAAACAATTCTGATAATCGAATGACCACCCGTTCCTGAAGCGCATTTATACATTAAAGCTTTTCAGAATACAACATAAAAATGGATTAATTATTGTCTAAGATTCGGATGATTCAACGGCGTTATTGAATTCGATTGCGTTTTTACGAGGAAATAGCCGCGTTTGGCCTGACCGGAAATAAGGACCCCGTCAGCAGCCGTGGTGCGTACACCGGTGATTTTGATCTGGCCCACTATTTTTCCAGCAATGATATCGATAACGTTGCCGGTGCCGGGGTCGGTGATGGTGCGACCCTCTTCGTGAATATCGAACAAGTCACCTTCCTGGACGCCGACATTGTCTCCGCCGTTGATGATCACGCTTGCGCCGAAGACATCCGCGAGACGTGGCTTCCAGGTGGAATAGGGGATTTCCTGGACGATTTTATAGACGGCCTTGCGGATCGCATCCTGGGTGGCCTGGCCGATCGGTGTCTTGAAAAAGAGATCCCCTCCGAAGGTAACTCCACTGTATTCAAAACTGGCCCATTTGCCGGAAGCTTTGGCCGATCCGTCCGCGAGGACACTGGCGATGATTTCGCCGGTCTCGACATCGGTCACAGTCAGGCTGATCATGATTAAAGCGCGCGCACCGCTGATTCCACCGGCGGCTTTGGTGGACCTGAACCAAGCCGAGGCACTTCCGGTCTGAGTAAAATCCGTGATCACGCCGCGGATGAGGTAGCGGGCATTTTTAAGGCGGCCGCGCGCCACGCTGTCTTCCTTGCGGAACAGATCACGGCCCTGGCGTGTGATTTCTCCAAGGACATCGCCCAGGTTCTTGCGGTCCACCAGGATCAGCCGGTGGGTGGCCATAAGTTCCGTTACCAACAGATCGGGAATACCCCGGCCCAGCTTCCACTGGCCGGCAAAGCCGGTCTCGTTCTCGAACTCGGTAACGGCAACGACCGGTTTAATGGTGTTGGGCGGCAGCGGTGCAAGTTTGGGGGAAAAGGAGTGGCATCCGAATGTGCAGACAATCAGCGCCAGCCACACCCCGGCGGTCATCCGCTGCAAGGTGGCGAATTGACCCATGATGCGTGCCTTATCCGTTCAGGGCTTGGCGGCGACGGCAGTTGCCGGTTTGGCGTTGTTCCTGGCCGTCGCTTTTTTACGATCGACCCAGCGCTTTCGCCGCAAGCGTTTGATTCTTATTCCTAATTGTTGTCCCATGCTTGTAGACACTATCTTAGCGGACTAGCAGGTGTCAAGACTCAAAATTAATTAGCAACAACCGTGCAGTTGTGTTTGTTTTGTGATTGCCAAAATCGCAAAAAGCTATAATTTCAGACTTCCTGATCCGGGCGGAAAATAAGATGGCACCTTTTAGCGGTTTAGAC
>CAZALU010000025.1:17417-39329 GCA_964486075.1 uncultured Verrucomicrobiota bacterium | reverse complement strand
TGGCCGACCCGATCGTGCCGGAAATCCCCGAGGCGCCGGCAATGCCCGCAGCGCCCACGGACTCTGAACCGGTGATTATGCCGGAAGTAGAACCGCCGGCGGCAGCGCCGGAAGCAGAGCCGGAAGACCTTGCAGCGCCAATTATTCCGGAAGAACTGGCCGACCCGATCGTGCCGGATATTCCCGAAGCACCGGCAATGCCCGCAGCGCCCGCGGACTCTGAACCGGTGATTATGCCGGAAGTAGAAGCGCCGCCGGTGGCGCAGGAAGCAGAGCCGGAAGCGGAAGCTCCCGAAGCGCTTGTTGTTCCCGAAACACCGGCGGCATCACCTGTGCCATTCCAGGACAACACGGAAACAATGATTATCACGGAACAGGGAGCAGAGGATTAAAACCACTGTCATAAATAAACGCTTAACAGAACCATCCACTTTACGGGCCGGACGCCAATTGCTCGCCATCGGCATAATGGCATTCGCCACCTATCTATGTCGGCCCATGCCGGCAAACAGCGCCTCCTCAAACACCGACCTGACCGCAAGTGGATTCCTATTCCTGCCAACCGCCATTGCGCCCGGAGCACATCCGGAATTCACGGCCTTCGTGCTTCAGAACAAAGGGCCGGATGCCCTCCTGGATAATACCGTGAGTTATGAATTTTTCCTGTCGCGCACTCCGATCTTCGACGCCGCGACCGCCATTCGCTTCGGGGGCTTGAACGACACCTTGCGTTTAGGCGCCGGCGAACATGCCGCAATCATCCTGACGGATGCCGATCTGAATTACCTGTCAATCCCACTAAACGCTGCGGGCAGTTATTATGTATTTGTACATGTGCAAGCCGCCGCGATCAGCGACCAGTACCCCGCCAACAACCTGGCCATGCGGGCCGGTATCATCGCGGTCGGCGGCGTCAGCCCGGCCACTCCGGTCTCCGCTGATTTCGACGGCGACCGCAAGGCCGATCCAACGATTTATCAGAACGGCAAGTGGCAAGTTAAATTGTCCGCCACTGCATATGCGACTGCCACAGCCACGCTGGGTGGCTCCGGATGCCAGCCGCTTGATCAGGATTTTGATGGGGACGGCAAATCCGATCCAGCCGTGTACGAAGAAACCACCGGCAACTGGGCCGTCATGCTTTCAGCTACCGGCTACAGCAGTGCCTCTCTCGCGAGATTTGGCGGTGTAGGCTACGTCCAGGTGGCAGCCGATTACGACGGAGACGGCAAAGCCGACCCGGCAATATATGAAGAGGTAACCCATGCGGCAGATTCAGGACGAGGTGGTACGTGGCAGATCAAATTATCTGGAAGTGGTTATGCCACTGCAACCCTGGCGGATTTCGGCGGTTACGGATATAGCGCACTGGCGGCTGATTTCGACGGGGACGGCAAGGCCGACCCGGCAATATATGAAAAAAATAGCGGCAATTGGCAAGTCAAATTGTCCGGCAGTGACTATACCACGGCCACCGTTTCCGGCTTCGGCGACGGCAACTACCAGCCTCTGGCCGGCATGTTCGATCTTGATACCCGCGCGGATGCGGCGGTGTACAACAGGGTCAGCGGGACCTGGAGAATCATGCTCTCCGCCGACGACCTCTACAACATCACCATCGTGCCAAATTTTGGCGGCTCGGGTTACACGGCTGTGGTGGGCGATTTCGACGGCGACAGACTGGCTGATCCGGCGGTCTACAACGCCGCCGCCTCGGCCTGGGACATCATGCTCTCCGCCAGCGGCTACGACACGACTATCGTGCGACAGTAACTCCCGGCTGCCCGATTGAAATATCGAATGCCTGCCCCTGCGGTTTGGCGGGGCTTGCCCCTCGATGGGCGTGACTCAGACCTCTCCCCCGGGCGTAACAATTCACATGCCTACTGTCCCTTGATAAACTTATGATAGAGCGCTTCCTCCAAGGCGAAGACAGCCTGCCCTGTCATACCATCATCCTTAGTATATAATTTTCTCTGTGACACCTGTGTTAGCGCGGGGCAACGATAATCGTGACGGTGCGGTTTTTACGGCGCAGTTCCGGCGTGGTGTTGGGATATGGGGCGTTGGCATCGCCTGCCGAGGCCATCGACAGAGCGTCAGCCGGCAGGGAACATTGCGTGGTTAGATATTCCGCAACAGCCCGGGCGCGCTGCAAGCCCAAAGCCCGGTTATCCGGGATGGCACCATCACGGATGGGCTCCGGATCCGTGTGCCCTGTGATCTCCAAGCGGCAGGTTGGCATGGCGTGGCGCAGCTGCCCGGCCAACTGTTGCAAAAGAGCGCCCGCCTCGTCGGACAGGATCGCGCGCCGGCTAAACACTCCCTTGTCAAAAATGATTTTAAGGCCTCCGTCAACCGGCCTGGCCTGCAGTCCTTTTAGCTCGATAGTCGGCAGGCTGGCACCGTACGTGGCGGCAAAAACGGGTGCAATACGGCGCCCGCCGGTTGCGGCGGCATCGTTCGGAGAATGACCGGTCTCCAGTTTAATGCGCGCGGGGGTGGCAGCCGGCACTGGCACCTCGCCGGGCAGGGCGTCCACTGCGGCAGTGACATAGTTGGCGGGCCGGTTCCGGTGCTGGCTGAACAGTAAGGCGCCGAGCCCACACAGCAGTACGGCAACGGACGCAATGGCAAAAATCTTTATCCAGACCTGTATTTTCTTCGATCGACCGAAAAGAACGGGGACGATCTGCGGCCCGTGCAGGCGGGCGGCAGCCTCTTGGCGCTCCTCGTTACGCGCCAGCGCGGCCCGTGCGTCAGCCAGCTTGGCCTGGAGATCGCGCAAGGCCGATTGATCGGCAGGCAGCACCGACGCGGCGGCCGGTTGCCGCGCACGGCGAACGGGCGCGGGTCGGGATAAAGGCACATCGGACTGAATGCCAGTCAGTCCCAGTTCCAACTGGACACTGCTACCGGGCTTGGGAGGGGTGTCCCGGCTTGCCGGAGGCGGGCCATTCGTGGAATCACCCTTACGATCCGATAGCTGGTTAAAAATGTGCGACATGATTGTTTCGGACGACATGTGCCTGGCGTTTTTCCGTCCAAGCGGATCTGCCTGCGGCACAATAGGTTTACTTTGTGTTCCCTGATAAATTCGGCTCCGCAGCGGAGCGCCTTGATCCCAAGGTAGGGCGAACCCTCCGGGTGAGCCGTGCAGCATCAGACGGCTCGGCCGGAGGCCTCGCTCCCCCTTTTTTGTCCGCCGGAAGGCTGATCCACCGCAAGCGGAAAATTCCTCTACATTGAACTAGGCACAGCAGTTGCCAGTCAACCTTTACTGTAGCCGACCACGCTGGGGTCGGCTCCGAAGACCGCGCCCAACGGGCGCGGCTACAAAAAATCATCCTCGGGTGAACGCATCCCGCAGCCATCCGCTCATAGAGCGGGGCTACAACCAACAGCTTGTGGTCTTGCTGCCGCTCGCAGCGTGGCACGTACCTGCATCTAGCGCGCTACGGGCAGCCGACTCTCACACCATTGCTGATCGTCTCATCTGCTGCACACCTTGCATCGTGAATGCTTGCCTTGACCCACTTTCTGCTTTCCTAACCGTCACAGCTCATTTGCCGATTGACGAGACTCTCCCCTATCCCGGCTGCAAGAAGGAGGGTGTGTGGGTTACCCTTTCATTCCTTGGATCCGATGCTTGCCGGCGCGGGCTGTAGCGCAATCGAGGCTTTCAACGGGTAGCTGCAAGTGCAGAGGTCCGTGGCGTCGGGCATAAGCAGCAGCCCGCCACCCACAATGGCGTTCACCCAACAACCCGGCCGCACTCCTCCGAAATTCCTGGTCTGGGTGCCGTCCGGCAGGTCATAGTAGGCCAGGGTTCCCGACCGGTAGAACAGGAGGTGCCGCGAGCCGCTGACCGGCCCGCATCCGTTGGGCTGCCGGTCCCAGAGCCGGAAATCGGTCCGCAGCGCTCCTGTCAGTAGGTCCCAGGCGGAGGGTTGAGCATAAATGGTCAGGTCGTTGAGGATGGGACGCGAGATGTACTTCGCCTGGGTGTCCCAAAGCAGGGCACCGTCCTTGGCGTCAAAGGCGGTCAGGCGTCCGGAATCCTTCTCAGACGGCAGTTGAAATGAGCGTTGGGCAAGCTGGTAGCCCATGATGAGCACCTGGTGCGTCACGCTCAGGGCCAAGGTGGTTCCCTTGAGCTCGATCGCCGCATTCGAAACGGAGCTGGCCGAGGCCTCGGGGAGAGCGGGCGGGATGTCCAGGTCAACCGCGGCAATTACTTCCGCCGCTTGGGCCCGGTCGCTGAGGTCGAGCGGATCGTTGGATAAGAGAACTGGCGGCTTGGATCCGGACACCGCCGGGGTTGGCTTCCGGTGCGAAGACAATACCTTCTGCCAGATGGTCTTGCCCGACCGCAAGTCCAGGCAAATCAGCGCCGCCGGACCCTCCGGCGCGAGCGTTTCGCGAGACCGCAGGCGATCCCGGGCGTCAAGCGGACGGTCAATCAGGTACACGCGTCCGCCGCCGGCGACGATGGCATTGTGACGCATTGACTGTTCGGCGGCATGCGACCACAAGAGCCGGCCCGTGCGGGACTCGTAGGCGAAAAGAAGAGTGGACTGTGTCGGGAGCTGGCGCATGTCGGAGGATCTGTATAGAGGACGCACGACATGCCCGGTGTCAGCGCGTGATCCGAGCAGCACCCCATCCTCCCAGGCGAGAAATCCCCATTGGCCGGGCTCGGTGCCGGGCAGCGCGAACACGGTGTCCTGTCGGCCATCAGTCAGGTTCAGGCGCAGACAGCGGTCGCCCTGGCGCGCGTAGATATGCCCGCCACCCAGGCACATGCCGCCGCCCGTCCCCGCCACCCCGAGCAGGTGTTCCTGGTGATATGGCTTCTGAAAATCGGGGCAATCGAAACGCCAGACTATATGTCCGTTATAGGCGTCCACACCCAGTATCGCATGCAGCCCGGCGATAACCAACAGGCCGTCCTGGAAAAGTGGCGCCGTCCCGCGGCCGTGGCGGTTGGGCATGTCGAACCCGAAGTCGGTGAACCAGAAGAGGCGCAGCGGGGATCGGGCCAGGGTATCGTTGCCGCAGAAAGAGCCGGCGGCATCGGCGTAGAGGTGGGTCCATTCGCCCGCGCCCGGTGGAACACCCCGCCGCTCGCTCCGCATGCTGTTCGCCTGCCCCAGCATGGCCACGCCGCCGTACGGCCGCTGGAGGCGGCGCGCCTCTTTCCACAGCGCATCATCCGCGTCGGCGTCGAGTGCCTGGCGCGAGACCACCAGATTGGCAAACCCGTCCGCAAACGGCACGTCAACAGGATCGGCCGTATGCACCTCGACCCGCGCACCCAGCAGTCCGGCGCGGTCCAGGCGCACGCGCGCCCTCCCGGCCTGCTCCGGGTCTTTCTCGACAGCCAGCACTCGCAAGTCCGAGCCCCGCGCCAGGGCCATGGCCAGCGTCCCGTCACCAGCGCCAAGATCCACGCAATACCCCGCCGTGATCTTGCCGTCCTTGAGAATGCGGGCGGCGGCCGCCGCCGCATCCGGCGGAAGATCAGCCTCCCCGGCATCCCCTGCCATCGCCTTCGGTCCCATCCGGGCTGGCTCACTCGCCCGTACGGGACCGAAGGCGTAAAGACGTCCTTGGTCGGTGCTGACCAGGAGAGTGTCCTGCACAGCCGCCAGCCCGTAGGGAATCCCTTCCACGCACGCCGACCAAGCATTCGTGACGTCATCCAAGCTCACGACGCTCACACCTTGCGTTCCGTTAAGGTCAGGCCCCGCTGACACTGCATGCCGTCCAGCCACAATCAAAGCGGCGCCGCCGTGCCGGGCCGCCACCGGATCCAACGGACAGGTCGCCAGCCTCGGCACTGTTTTGCCGCTGCGGTCGCGGACTTCCACCGCCCCCCACTGCAGGTGTACCAGTTTCCCATTGGACCAGTCCACCGCCTCGTTCTCAAAAGTCACCGCCAGCGGGGAAAGACGCAGGCCGCTGACCGAGGGTCGCCGTCCGTTCTCACTTGCAAAGGCCATGCCCCGATTGAACATCCATCCATCCGCCACGAACATATCGGCTCCGCCGGATTTCGGGTTGGCGGCCAGGTGAAAATATTGCAGCGCGCCGTTAGTACGGCCAAACACCGCGGGAACCGCCCGGCCTGACGGCACATACAAACGATCGGCATCGGCCGCCAGATAGCCCTGTGCCGAGATGCCGCTGTGTGCCATATCACCGTGCGGCTGGGGTATCCGCAAATTCCCGGAATCGTAGTTGCGCCACTTGACCCGGCCGGTCAGCGCGTCCAGCGCCAGGACATAAACGCCCTCGCTGGGCCAGATGCCGGCCGCAAAGTAGACCGTGTCATCCCGGACGACCGGGCCGCCCCGCACCGGCCAGCGCGAGATCATCCGGCCGTTCCCGAGCACGCGGTCGGGGCCGGGGCCGGCGCGCACCTGCCACAGCACCCGACCACGGGCGGCATCCAGACAGTAGAGCATGCCATCGTCGCTACCCACGAAAACGCGGTCACGCCAGCAGGCAGGAGCAAAGCGAATCGGGCCCTCGGCGTAGAAAACCCATAGCTGGGCCCCGGTTCGCGCGTCCAGCGCATATACCTTGTCGTTCGCGGAGCTGCCGAGGAAAACACGTCCATCCGCCACCACCGGATGATAGACCGCGTCAAACGGCATGCGCGTGTCGCGTCCCGACCACGCCGGTTGCGGCCGTCCGTTATCCTGCCATTCCCAATGCAGTGTCATCGCGTCCGGCAATGCGTCCGGGGTGTACCCGCTGCGCTCGGCGTCTCCGCGCTGCATGGGCCATGCGTTGCGCGGCGGTTCAATGCGGGCCGCCGCCCCCTTCCGTATCCGGGCGCGGTCGCTCAGCAGCGCCTTGATTTCCTGGGTCGAAATCGCGAGCTCGCCGGTCCCCACCCGCGGGTCAAGCGTCGGGGCCTTGGCGTGGAGCTCTTCGCGCGCCAGGGCGGCTGGTTTTAGAAAGGTTTTCAGCCGGCTGTCGGGTCGTTGCTCGACGCGCAGATGGCGGAACTCGCCTGCGTTCCAGGCATACAACCCGATGTAAGCGCCGGCGTATCCGGCGGGGGTGTCGGCGGCCTCGATGACCTTGCTGCCGTCCACCGCCAGGGTCAGCCTGCCTTCGGCGCGGACCACCGTCACGGTGTGCCACTGCCCGGGGACGATGGGCGGGGCGGACGTTGTCGCCGCGGGCAGATGCGGCACCCGAATCAAGTTGGCAGTGTTGCCGGCGGACCCGAATGCAAAGAACGCGGCGTCGGCCATCTCGCCGTTGCTCAGTCCGAAAAAGAGGCTCAGATCGCCTGGCGAAATATCGGCGCGGGCTTCGTAGGTGATGCGCACGGCGCCGTAACACACCGGTTGGCGCAGGATCAAGAGACCATCCTCACCGTTTCCGCATTTGCGGATGCCGGATTGTCCAGGCTCCCAGTTGCCTGCCGTCGGGATCCAGTCGCGTTTGACGGCATAGTCGTTCAGCGCGCTGTTGTAAAGTATCTGCCATTCGGGCTGGGCAGCTGGCGTTTCCGCAGGAGCCTCCGCGGGCACAAGGGGCATCACCAGCAAGGCCAGGGCCGCCCACAGCGCCACACCAGCCGGCCCAAAGGCCGGGACACGCGATAGCGGGAAGGGGTTCAGGTCTCGACTCCAAAGCATCGCACGGTGCCTCCCGGAAACATGCCGGTCACCATGAGCCGACATGTATGCCGGACCATACCCACAACGGGAAGCAAGTGCAAACGATAATTGCGCAATGATTTTTTAAGGGCGCAAGACAAATTTCCGAGATATGCATAAAAACTGTGGTTTTTTATTGTTTAATATATATGATGATATATACTGCAGGCATGCATAACAACCTATCGCCCAAAGAGGTGCTGAAACAAATCTCCGAAATCCAAGACATGGAGCCCGGTAAACTATGCGTCATTCGGGAAGGACCGGATGGCCCTTACTACAATCTCCAATGTCGTGAAAACGGCAAAACAGTCACCCGCTATGTTTCACAGGATCAGGCGGAACTGGTGGCTGCTCATACAGCCAACTATCAAAAGTATCTGGCCCTGGTCGATCAATATGCCCAATTGGTTATCGAGCAGACCCGGACCGAACGGATCGCCGGCATAAAAAAATCCGACGCCTAAAATAACTCAGGCCCAAGACGAAGAAATCCAGTAGTTGATGGCGCATTTTAGCGCACAAGCTCCCAGCGGGTTTGAGGTCCAACAATTGGAGCGCCTTGTGCGGACAGCCATTTTTAAACTGGCCAACGTGATCGTGGGTTTTTTACTTCAATCGGCGGCTGACCAGATTTATGAGGCTTACCAACCCAAGCCAGGGCAATTGCGTAAAGGACGGGAAACAATCCAGCTCCAAGGTCTCTTTGGGACTTTTCCCCTGACCCTGGCTTCTTAACTGAAGAATTTTGTCTTACGCCCTGATAATTGATACCTGAATTTTGCGCCGGCTCGGCGCAAAATTCAGGAAAAACTTTTCGAATGGGGTCGGCTTGGATAAAATCTTTGTTTGCTTCCGTAACCGAGGCAGACTAGACTTAATCGCATGTCTCAATACCAGTCGAAAATCGCAGTCGTCGGCGGAGGCGTAGCGGGACTCACTGCGGCCCACATCCTGCAGCGCCGCCATCGCGTCACGCTGTTCGAGAAGAACGACTACGCGGGCGGTCACACGCACACGGTGACCATCCCGGACGGTCCCGACAAAGGCACACCGGTGGACACTGGGTTCATTGTCATGAACCACCGCAACTATCCCCTCCTGACCCGCCTGCTCAAACAGCTCGGCGTTCCTCTAAGGGATAGTGAGATGTCTTTCGGCTATTGGGACGAGGCCACGCAATTACAGTACTCGGGGGGCGGGTTGAATGGTCTCTTCGCCCAGCGAAGGAACCTGTTGCGTCCGTCGTTCATCCGGATGGTGCGCGAGGTGTTGCGTTTCTTCCGTGAGGCGGAGCGCGATAGGGCCGCCGGCGGACTGCGGGACCAGGCACTCGGCGACTACCTGAAACGCGGCGGTTACTCCGAGATGTTTATCCGGCATCACCTCATCCCCATGGCGGCCGCCATCTGGTCCACCCCGGACAATCGGATGATGGAATTCCCGGCGGAATCGTTCGTGCAATTCTTCCACAACCACGGACTGTTGACGGTCAATGACCGTCCACAATGGCGAACCGTAGTGGGCGGCAGTCACAGTTACGTTAAACGAATGCTCGCGGATTTCAATGGCGAAGTGCACCTGTCCGCACCCATAGCGTCCGTCCGCCGCTTCGATGACCGGGTCACCCTGACCACAGCTGCAGGTCCGGCCGGCGAGTTCGACGGGGTGGTCATCGCCGCCCATGCCGACGAAGCACTGGCCCTGCTCGCCGACCCGTCAGACGCGGAGCAGAGCCTGTTGGGCGCCTGGGCGTACCAACCGAACGACACGGTTCTGCACACTGACGCATCTGTTATGCCCCCGTTGCGCCGGGTCTGGTCCTCCTGGAACTACACGCGGGAACGGGACGGCGACCCGGCGGGGCCGGCCACGCTAACCTACGACATGAACCGCCTTCAGGGCCTGCGGACACACGCGCCGCTGTTCGTATCGCTCAACCGGCGTGCCCACTTGCCGGCCGACCGCGTTATCATGCGCACGATCTACCACCATCCAACCTATTCGCGGGAAGCGCTCGCCGCCCAACGGGAGCTGCCATCGCTTAATGCTCAGCGCCGCACTTGGTTCTGCGGCAGTTACTTCGGCTACGGCTTCCACGAGGATGCCGTGCGTTCGGCGGTCGAGGTGGGTCGCGGATTCGAACTGGACCTATGAATTCGCGACTGTACATTGCCAACGCCATGCACGCCCGGTTCACGCCGGCTCCGCACCGATTTCAGTACCCGGTCTTCACGTTCGCCTTCGATCTCGACGAACTTCCGGCATTGGACCGCGACGTGCGCAACTTCGGGTACAACCGCCGGGCACTCGTTTCTTTGCACGATCAGGACTACCTCCGCGGCGCAGGCACAATCCGCGAGCGGTTGATGCGGTTGCTAAAGGACGCCGCCTGCGACGACGGCATTGCGCGCATGGAATTGCTCACCATGCCGCGAATGTTCGGTCACGTCTTCAACCCCGCAAGCTTCTACTACTGCTATCGGCCTGACGGATCGGTCCGTTGTGTTGTTGTGGAGGTCAACAACACCTTCGGCGAACGCCACCTGTACATCTTGCGCGATCCCGAAGGCACCCCAACCGTTTTCCCGATGCGGCTCCGGCACGACAAGCAGTTTCACGTTTCGCCGTTCAACGACATGCGCGGTCACTACGAGTTCACTCTCTCGGCTCTCGGGCCAAGCATGCGAATGACAATCGACCTGATGCGAGACGGTGGCAAGGTGTTGACCGCTGTGCTCTGGGGAAACGCTGTGCCGCTCAACGCCAGCGCCCTGCGCGGTCATGTGCTGCGCCATCCATTCCGCATCGTCTCCAACCTGCCGCGCATCGCATGGCAGGCCTGCCTGCTCTACTATCGCCGGAAGGTGCCGTTCCACCACAAGCCCAATCCGGCGCACCCCATGACCATCGCCGTTCCGCCGCCCACAACTCGCCAACGCTGGTGCATGCGGATTGCGCGGCGCTTGCTGGGCGGGTTGCAACACGGTCAGCTGGTCCTGCTGCTGCCGGATGGCGCGGCTTGGGTGTTTGGCAGTCAGCAGTCGGCCGCGTGCATCCTGAGGGTCTGGAACTACCGTTTCTTCACGCGCCTGGTATTGGGCGGCGATGTGGGATTTGGCGAAGCATACGTGGATGGCGACTGGGCAACTGACGACCTATCCGCATTGATGACGCTCCTTGTGCGCAATCTCGAAGCGCTCGATGCCGCAGCCGTGAACCCCGGTATAGCCGGACGCCTCGCCAACCGCCTCCTGCATGCGCGCCGACGCAACACGGTCCCGGGCAGCCGGCGCAACATCCACGATCACTATGACCTGGGCAACGATTTCTACCGTCTGTGGCTCGATCCGGAAACATTGCTTTACTCCTGCGCCGTCTTCGAGCAACTGGACCAGACCCTGGCCGATGCGCAACGGGCCAAGATCCAACGGGTGATTGACTTGGCCGGCATCGGCCCGGAGCATCACGTGCTGGAGATTGGCTGCGGCTGGGGCGGCTTTGCCATCGAGGCGGTTCGCCGGACAGGCTGCCGCGTCACGGGCATCACCATCTCGGAGGCTCAACTGGCATTGGCGCGCGAGCGCGTGGCGCTTGCGGGATTGACCGACCGCATCGAACTGCGGCGAATGGACTACCGTGATCTGGCGGGGCAGTACGACCGCATCGTCTCCATCGAGATGCTGGAAGCAGTGGGCCACCAGTATTTCGGCGTATTCTTCCGTACATGCGCCGACGTGTTGAAGACCGGTGGTCGCATCGTGCTGCAGGTCATTACCATTCCCGATGCGCGCTACGCGGCATACCGGCGCAATCCGGACTGGATCCAGAAGCACATCTTCCCCGGCGGACTCCTGCCATCACGCGCCATCCTCAACGCTGCCATGGCGTCAACGGGGCTACGTGTCGCAAGGGCCGAAACCATCGGCTGCCACTATGTACCGACACTGCGTGCTTGGCGCAAACACTTCAATGCCAACACCGAAAACCTGAAACGTATGGGGTTCGACGACGCGTTCCAGCGCAAATGGAACTACTACTTCGCCTATTGCGAGGCCGGCTTCGCTAACGGTTACATTGATGACTGGCAACTCGTACTCAACCCGCCCGGTTGAATATGAACCGATGAGTTTCTTAGCGCAAAATTAACGACAAAATATTGTCTATTGCGGGAGCGCACGACGATGGCGCAAAGGCACCGAACCCATCGCGCTCGGCTACGGTTGCGTCCCGCCGCGCTCCAAAAAATCGCGTAAAGCACCCACCCCTCCCACGGAACTGATATGCGCCTCCCGCCATCCGGACTAGTTTCTTATTGTTTGCCTTCAATAGGAAACATTGTATCTTTGCTTAACCCCAAAGCACTTGAAATGCATCAATGAAAGAAAGTCCTGAAATCCGACTTCTGCTGACCACCATCTGCAAGCCGTACGGCATACTCGGCGAGGACGCCGAGGCGCTCGGCATGCAAATGGAATTGCTTAACAATCAGCTCACCCGCGGGCAGCATGTCCACTCCCCGCGCGCCAACCACTGGACGTTCCCTTTGTACTTCCTGGCGGAAAACGTGTCAGTCCCAAGCACTGTTCTGGATTTTCCATCCTGGCGTGAGTTCAAACAGGAGCTTCAGAAAGGCTACTCGCATGTGGGGATTTCCTTCATCCAGACCAACGCGATGAAGGCCAGACGGATGACCGAGTACATCCGCGCCCATTACCCAACGACCAAGATCCTTCTGGGCGGATACGGCACCTGCCTGCTCGACCTGGCGACGCTTGTCCCGCATGACGCAGCCTGCCCCGGAGAAGGCATTCGCTGGCTCCGAGAGTACTTCGGCGAAGACCCGGAGACCCCGATCCGGCACCCCGTTATGCACGGCGTCATTAATAAACATGTGTACGGCTACCATGGCGTGGCCAATGACAGCGCCGTCATGTTTCCCGGGCTAGGATGTAAGAATGGGTGCTTCTTCTGCGCTACTTCAGCCAAGTTCGGCGGGCAGTATGTCCCCTTCCTGCCCACGGGGAGAAGTATCTTCGATTTTTGCCAGAAGGGTGAGCAGGAGCTTGGAGTCAGGGAATTTGCGGTCATTGACGAAAATTTCCTTAAAGAGCCGCAAAGGGCCAGAGACCTCCTGCGCGAAATGGAACACCATGGCAAGCACTACCTTTTTTGGGTCTTTGCTTCGGCGGAAGCCATTCGAGGACTCGGCGTGGATTTTCTGGTTCGGCTCGGTGTGTGCGCCGTATGGATGGGCTTGGAGACCAGTGCTGATGTCTTTGAAAAACTGCGGAATATCGACGTGCGCGCTCTGATTCGCGAACTGCAAGCCAAGGGCATTTCAGTGATGTCCTCCTCTATTCTCTTTATGGAACATCACGACCGGAAGAGCTTGCACGATGACATCGAGTGGGCCATTGGCATGGATACTGATCTGCATCAGTTCATGCAGCTCACGCCCCTGCCAGGAACACCCCTCCATGATCGCTACAGGCGCGAAGGCAAGCTCATTCCCGAATTCCCCTACACGCGCTTGAGCGGTCAGATTGCGCTGGCTTTCTATCACCCGCACTTCCGCTCAGAGGAGGCACGCGATTTGACCCGTCATGCGTTCCGGAGAAAATACCAAGTCGGAGGACCGGGCATTATCAACATGGCGCGCACGGCAATCGATGGCTACGAAAGGGCCATGCTGGACTTCGAAGCGCGCAAGGCTCAGGGCTTCTCCTGGAATCCCGACACAGTGCAGTACAATCAGCGGAACGGCCATGTGGAGGACCGCTACATGCTTCAATGTATTGATTTCTTGCGTCAAAGGGCCGGGGAGTTCCGGCCGATCCTGCTGAGTGCATGGTTGTTCAGTCCCAACCGCGCGGCGCGGCGGAAGTGTCTGCATCTCATGCAACGGCATCGCCGTGTGTTCGGCCGGGCTTCGGCCAGGGAGAGGATTGGAGCTTGCCTGTTGAGCGTGACCGCCACGTTTGAATTCGCCAGACACCTCCTGGCCCGGGCCGCCGGACGCGAGGATTACATCCGTCAGCCGCCTTCCCGGCGCCTGGAGTATGCGGGGCGCGCCGGGGAACGCCGGGAGGTCATTCACCCGTGATTCGACTGGGACTTTGTTGCCTGTTCCTCAATGAGCCCATTCGGTTCAAGACGGCCACGGCACGCCACATGCTGAAGATGGGACGTCGGCCCGCCCTGGAACATCTTGCCGCGCTGTGCTTGCACAACGGGCGGACGCTCTTGCAAGCCTTGGAGTACTGCGCGGCACACGGCATCGGCAGCTTCAGGATCAACAGTCAGATACTGCCGCTGCGCACTCATCCCCAGGCCGGGTACCGCGTGCACGATCTGCCAGAATCGCGGCAGATCGTCGCCGCTTTCCGGCAATGCGGCCGGTTCGCGCAGGAGCATGACCTCAGGCTAACGTTTCACCCGGATCAATTCATCCTGCTGAACTCTCCTCGTCCGAACGTCACTAAAAATTCGATCGCCGACCTCAACTACCAGATCGAGGTGGCGGAATGGGTGCGGGCCGACGTGATCAACATCCATGCGGGCGGCGCTTACGGCGATAAGCGCGCGGCGCTGGCGCGACTGGTGAAGGTGCTGAACAAATTACCTGATCGCGTCCGCAAGCGCCTCACACTGGAGAACGACGATCGGGTGTACACGCCGCGCGAACTGCTGCCCTTGTGCCGTTCGGAGCAGGTGCCGCTGGTTTATGATGTGCACCACCATCGTTGCCTGCCTGACGGATACAGCGTGGCCGAGGCGACCGATCTGGCTGCGGAAACCTGGAACCGGGAACCGCTGTTTCATGTGTCGAGTCCAAAGGACGGGTGGCACAAACCCAACCCCGGCCGCCATCACGACTACATCAACCCCCGTGATTTTCCGCGCGAATGGCTGCGCGGAGATTTCACCGTTGAGGTAGAAGCCAAGGCGAAAGAGCTGGCAGTGGCTCGTCTCGCCCGATATCTGGAGAAGCAACGGCCATAAGGCAGACTTACTGATCCGGGCTGACTGGCGAACCCATGGATGTGCCAGGAATATTTTCTCTTACCTGAATTTTGCGCCAGCTCGGCCTAAAATCCAGGAATTACAATTACTGTAGAAAAATTGTAACTACTCAGCGAAACCACCGCCGGCGGCCGGCGGTGGTTTCGCTGAGTAGTTACGAAAAATTTGAGTAATTGACTTACAGGGCACCCAAGCGTAGAATTGTTTCGTATCGTTCAAAAATAAAATGGATAAAAACCATGACCAATATGCTTCTGACGACGGCGGTTGTGATCTTTGTTTACATGAATCTCATTCACCTTCTGGCGCTACTGAAGAAGGATAATGGAATCATGGATGGTGCCTGGGGAACCGGGTTCATACTCGTTGCACTGTTCACGCTCGGCTTGGCCGATGACATCGATGCACGCCGGCTGCTGCTCGGATCGCTCGTGCTGGTTTGGGGCATACGCCTGTCGCTGCATATTCTAATCCGCAACGCCGGCCGCGCAGAGGAAGATTTCCGCTACCGGAACTGGCGCGAGACCTGGGGGCGCTGGTTCTACGTTCGCAGTTATTTCCAGATATATATGCTTCAGGGAACGGTCATGTTCTTCGTGTGCGCCCCCATTTGGCTGGTTAACGCCCGCCAAGGGGGCCCCCTCGGCCTGCTCGATGCGCTGGGGGTTGCCGTCTGGCTGCTAGGTTTCGGATTCGAGGCCGTGGGAGATTACCAGTTGCTGCAGTTCACGCGCAATCCCGCCAACAAAGGGCGAATCATGCGCTACGGTGTGTGGCGTCTTACCCGGCATCCCAACTACTTCGGCGAAGCTACGCTTTGGTGGGGCTGCTTTTTGATCGCCCTTAACGTGCCAGGCGGTTACTGGGCTCTTATCAGCCCGGTGTTGATTGATTTCCTGCTCCTAAAAGTGTCTGGCATCCCCATGCTGGAGGCCAAGTACAAGGACAAGCCCGAATATCAGGAATATCAAAGGACAACGAACGCATTCTTCCCGTGGTTTCCCCGAAAGCCGTGAACCATGCTGGACAAGCTCCTCAACTTCGCGTTGTTTCAAGCCGGCTGGTTCGCCTGTGTGCTGGGCGGCGCGCATGGCATGCCTGTCGCCGCCGTCGCAGCGGCGGGCGCGGTCATCGGCCTGAGTCTCTTGTGGTTCAGCACCCACCGGTCGCGCGATGTACAATTGTTGCTGGCGGTCGCGCTGATCGGATTCTGTGTGGACTCATTGCACTTGCGTCTCGGTGTCTTCGCGCTCATCGGCGCGCCACGCTTTCCGCACCTGTGCCCGTTGTGGCTGATCGCGCTGTGGGCGATGTTTGGAACGACCCTGCGCGGATCGCTGAGCTGGCTTGCAGACCGCTACGGGCTGGCCACCCTGCTGGGCGCCGTGGCCGGGCCGATGAGTTACCTGGGCGGGGCGAAACTCGGCGCCGTAACCCTGCACCCGAACCGCTTTTTTTGCATGGCCGCTCTCGCCCTGGGGTGGGCGGTTGTGATGCCGCTACTGGTCAGGCTGGCACACGGACAGAAGATGTGTCAGGTGTTGGGTGTCCCGCCTGCTCTCGGAAGCTCTGGTGCAACGAACAGGTGTCAGGGATGAAAACAACTCTTGGCTCAACTGTGTTGACGCTGCTTCTAGCCACGACGATGTGGGCGGTGGATTTGCCTGCCCCGCTGCGCGCGCTAAAGCCTGAACTCGGTCCGATGGGGACGGCCACTCTGCACTGGTTCGGGCTGCATGTGTATGACATCTCGCTCCATACTCAGGATGGGGCCGCCTACACGACCAATAGCACCGCCGTGCTCAGCATCCGATATAACATCTCTATTAAACGCCAGCGCTTGCTGGAAACCACGCTCAAGGAGTGGCAGCGGCTGGGCAAGGGCACGGAGGTTCAGCGCGCAGGCTGGATCAAACAGCTCGACTCGCTCTGGCCGGACCTGAAAGCTGGTGACAGTCTGACCGCCTTCAAGCGTCAGGGTGCGCCGACACAGTTCTACTTTGACGACAGCCCGCTTGGTGAAGTCCCGGACCCAGCTTTCGGGCCGGCCTTCTTTGCGATCTGGCTGGACGCGACCTGCCATTATCCTAAGATTAGAGACGGATTGCTGGGCACAAACGAGAAGAAAGGATGGTGATCGCATGAGAAGGTTCCTGTGTTTGGTCAGCGCGGGGTTGATCTGCGGGGGTTGCGCGTCGGTCTCGCCGAAGCTGTATGAGAAAGAACAGCCCGCGCTCGACCTGAGCCGCTACCTGGAAGGCCCGCTGGAAGCGTGGGGTATGTTCCAAAACCGCAAGGGCGAGGTGGTGAAACGATTCCACGTGAAGATGACCGGCACGTGGACCAACAACGTGGGCACGCTGGATGAGGACTTTACCAACTCCGACGGAACCACGCAGCGACGCGTCTGGACGATCACGAAGTTGGACGACCATCGCTATACCGGAACAGCGGCAGACGTCGTTGGCACCGCGCGAGGCGAAGCATTCGGCAATGCCCTGAACTGGCGTTACACGTTAGCCCTGCCTGTAGGAAAAAAGGTGTACAATGTAAAGTTCGATGACTGGATGTTCCTGATGGACGATAAAGTCATGCTCAACCGCGCCGTCATGAGCAAATGGGGCATCCGCTTGGGCGAGGTGACGCTGGGGTTCCGCAAACTTAACGCGCACTAGGGAACCGCGCTACACGATGCGAGTTGGCGTTGCGGACGGAGGATGAATCATGCAGGATTTCGAAAAACTGGGTGTGTTCTACTTGGGGAAAGAGTTCGATCAGGCCACCGGCAGAACGAGCGACAACCTGGTCTTGTATGACGCCCACGACCTGACCACCCATGGCGTGATCGTGGGCATGACGGGCAGCGGCAAAACAGGTCTGGCCCTGGCCCTGATCGAAGAAGCCGCGATTGACGGCCTGCCCACCATCGCCATCGATCCCAAGGGCGATCTGGGCAACCTGCTGCTGACCTTTCCGGCCCTGCAGCCTGCCGATTTCAGGCCTTGGATCGATGAAGCGGAGGCGGCCCGCAAGGGCCTGTCAGCGGACGAATTCGCAGTTCGCACGGCAGAAACATGGACCAAAGGTCTGGCCGAGTGGGGCCAGGACGGCGCGCGCATTCAACGCCTGCGCGATGCCGTAGACATGGCCATCTATACGCCCGGCAACACGGCGGGCCGCCCGCTGCAGATTCTCCGATCGTTCGCCGCGCCCCCACCCGCGCTGGCTCAGGATCCGTCCGCGCTGCGTGACCGCGTGCTGTCCGCGGTATCCGGGCTGTTCGGGCTCATGGGCCTGCCCGCGGATCCCATCCAGAGCCGCGATCACATTCTACTCTCCAACATCCTGGACCGGGCTTGGCGTGAGGGAAAAAGCCTCGACATCGTCGCCTTGATCGGCGAGATACAAAAGCCCCCTTTCGATAAAATCGGTGTGTTCGATCTGGAGTCGTACTACCCGGCCAAGGAACGCTTTGGCCTGGCAATGGCACTCAACAACCTCATCGCATCGCCCGGATTCTCGGCGTGGCTGGAAGGTGAGCCGCTGGACATTCAGCGTCTGCTCTACACACCGGAGGGCAAGCCGCGCGTAGTCATCCTCTCCATTACACACCTATCCGAACCCGAACGTATGTTCTTCGTGACCATCCTGCTCAATGAAGTGCTGGCATGGATGCGCTCCCAGTCAGGCACGGGCAGCCTGCGCGCGCTGCTCTATATGGACGAGATCTTCGGCTACTTTCCCCCCACGGCAAATCCGCCCTCCAAGACCCCCATGCTGACCCTGCTCAAGCAGGCGCGCGCATACGGCTTGGGCATCGTGCTGTCCAGCCAGAATCCCGTGGACCTCGATTACAAGGGCCTGGCAAACGCAGGGACTTGGTGGATCGGCCGCCTGCAGACCGAACGCGACAAGCTGCGCGTGATCGAAGGTCTCGAAGGGGTTGCCGCGGGGACCGGCGCGCCGTTCAACCGCAGGGCAACGGAGCAGATACTGGCCGGCCTGAGCAACCGCGTGTTCCTTATGCGCAACGTCCACGAGGAGCAGCCGCTGCTCCTGCAGAGCCGCTGGGCGCTCTCTTACCTGCGCGGCCCCATGACGCTGCCCCAGATCCGGCAAGCCACATCGGCGGCCGGCTCGCCATGCGTCGCCGCCCCCGCACCGGTTACTGCACCCGCTGCGGCGCCATCAGCCCATCCCGTTCTGCCGCCGGAGATCAGCGAATGCTTCCTGCGGCCACGGAATCCGCTCGGCGCCCTGGTGTATCGAGTTGGGGTGATCGGCGTCAGCAAGCTGCACTTCGTGGATGCCAAGGCCGGCGTGGATACTTGGCTAACCTACACCCTGCTCGCCCCCGTGGGTGAAGACGGATTTGCGGCGTGGGAGGAAGCCGCCGTGCACGGAGACCTGAAGACAGAATTGGACCGCCAACCGCAAGCCGGGGCAAGGTTTTCTTCCGTACCCGCGGCGGCCACGCGCAAGCAAAGTGCGGACGCCTGGCGCAAAACTCTGGCAGCCCACCTTTACCAGAAATTCACGCTGGATCGCATGAGTTGCCCATCACTCAAGCTGACCGCGCAGCCAGGCGAAAACGAAGGCGACTTCACGGCCCGCGTGAACCAGGCTGTGCGCGAGAAGCGTGACATGGAGATCGCCAAACTAAAGACGAAATACGCGCCTAAACTGCAGACGCTGACCGACCAGATCCGCCGCGCCCAGGAGCGCGTCGAACGCGAAAAGGCGCAAGCCGGGCAGGCGAAGTTACAAACCTTCTTGAACGTGGGCACAACACTGCTCGGCGCCCTTCTGGGGCGGCGTGCGGCAAGCATGGGCAACATCGGCCGAGCCACCACGGCAATGCGCAGCGCAAGCAGGATCGGCAAGGAACAGGCAGATGTGTCGCGGGCCAACGAGTCGGCCGGCGTTTTGCAGGAGCGTCTGGCCACGCTGGAACAGCAGTTCCAAGAGGAAATCGCCGCGCTCCAGGACCAGTTAAAGCCGACTGCCGAAATTCTAAAAACTCAGATTCGCCCGCGCAAGTCGGATATCACGGTCGGCGCTGTGGGCCTGTTCTGGGCGCCATGGAAACAGGCCGCGGACGGTATGTTCGAGCCGGCCTAGTGGTCTAGGCATGGTTGCGAAGTTTCAATTCAAGCGGATGCGGACTGAGATAGTATTGGTCCTTTAGGTACTCGATGCCGTGCTTGACGACGTAGTGCCTGAGCAGCGTGACCGGCACGATGAGCGGGATCAATTCCCGGTGGTAGTCTTCAATGACCTCGGCCAGTTCCTTGCGGTCCGCATCATCCACACGATCGCGCAGGTATCCGAGCATATGCTGGAGGATATTCGTATGTTTACGGACCGTGGCCAGGGTCTTCAGCGCCCGCATCAGTTTGGCCTCGTATTGCGGAATGTGCGCAGCCGCCTGCTTGCTCTTAAGCCCCGCCAGCTCGCGTCCCATCTCGCGCATCAGGGCCTCATGGTGTGACTGGATCAGCAGCTTGTTGCGCGCGTGGAACTCCATCAGTGTGCGGAGCGTCGGGCTGGCGTGAACGGCCTGACGGAAGCGCCCAAGCGTGAAAACTCGCTCGATGAAGTTTTCGCGCAAGTCCGGATCGTTCAGCCGCCCCTCTTCCTCGCAAGGCAGCGTGGGGAAATGCTCCAGAAATACCTTCCCGAACAGACCGGGCGCCTTGCCGGCCGGACCGCCCTTGGCATTATAGACTTTGACATTTTCCATGCCGCTGCTTGGGGAGCGGGACTTGAAGATGAAGCCATGCAGGTCTTCCTGCTCCAGTTCGACGACCCGACGCGCCGTCCAGGTTTGCATGCGCTCGGTGTGGTCAATGCCGGTGCGTGTCGTCATGAGTCGCGGATGGGCGGGATCGCCGATCAGCCGCATGGATTCGCGAGGCACGCCCAGTCCGCACTCCACCTCGGGGCAGACGCCCACAAATTCGAAGTAGCGGCCGAGCATGTCGGTAATGAAATGATTGTGTTTGTGTTGCCCATCGTAGCGAACCGGCTCGCCGAGGAGGCACTTGCTAACACCTATGCGTTGTTTTTTCATGGGTATCTCCGTAAAACCTATTTATATTCGTTCGACCTGAATATTGCACGATCATCGTGCAATATTCAGGTATGAATTGTGATCGTTGTCCAACTTTTATTGCCTCCTGGAATAACTCTACCGCGACTCCACCGCCGACGGCCGGAGGTGCAAACTTAACAGAAAACAACTATCCGGCCTACTCTGAAGATAGCAGGCGTCCAGCCAAAGGCTGAATCCCGACTATCTTATCCCGTATTCATCCTTTGGCAACCCCGGCTCTGGCAGGAATACCTGCTCTGCCCGGTCGGATCAGAAGACCGCGCCCAACGTGCGCGGCTACAAAATCGACTGCCATAGGCTAATCCGCCAATGGCGATAAAATTACTTAGCAGCCAGTTAATCTGTCCCTTCTGTCACACAACGCGGCAGGAGACGCAGGCCATAATCCGAATTGATGGCATCTCAAGGCCCCTCGTTGTTTCGGGGGTGTCCACAACCTGTTCCGCTCGAATCTGTCCTTGTTGCTTAATATGGCACATGCTACGTTCTTGCTGTGCTTTAACTGATTGCAAGCGCTCTCGCTCAGGCCGGCACGATTGCGCATGAACGAAAGCCATGCATGTTAAAACCTGAATATTGCACGACCATCATGCTATGCACTGGCGCCTAAGCGGGCATTGCCCGCTGGCGAAAGACGTGCAGTTTCGAAAATAGCCCGTTGGGTTGTTTTTGAAACTAACCTGGTCAAACCCGTTGGGCCGCGTCTCACGTGGCGGCCTTTTGGGTGTAATTGTGCTCCAGCTCGGCGCACAATTCAGCTAAAACGCTGGCTCTCGATGCGGCAGATTGCGGACCATTCGGGCGTGAAGACTGAGACCATCTACAGCTGGGTGGCGAAAAAACATGCCGGCCACAAGGTCAGCGTCGCGAAGGAAATGGAGTTCCACGCCAGCGAGCTCACCTTGCGCGTGCGTGTAGCCGGTTCCTACCATGGAGGGCCACGCTCCGTCGTGGCCGATTCCCCTCACCGGTTCCCACAATGGAGGGCCACGCTCCGTCGTGGCCGATTCCCCCGCCGGTTCCCACAATGGAGGGCCACGCTCCGTCGTGGCCGATTCCCCCGCGGACGCGACGGAGCGCGTCCCTCCA
>CAZALU010000025.1:0-17317 GCA_964486075.1 uncultured Verrucomicrobiota bacterium | reverse complement strand
GCCACGCTCCGTCGTGGCCGATTCCCCCGCGGACGCGACGGAGCGCGTCCCTCCAAGCAATGAACGAATCGTGGAGTTTGTCTCACAGGCCATGCGAGAAAGCGGGCAACGAGTGTCAGGGGAAATTCTGCCACAAGCTGTGGCCAAATTGCCCAGTGACAACATATCCGTATTTCTACCACAGCTTGTGGCAACAATGCCCTGGGGCCATCATCGTTTCCTTCTTGATAAGGTTGCGCCCCCTCCGCCCGCCTCTGGTATCTCCAGGCCACCGCCCACTTCGGCTGGTCGCGCAATGTTCTGCTCAATCCGATCAAGGCCGGCGCACTCATGGGCATCGCCGTGCTGGACCACCTTTTTCAATCGAATGGGCTATTGCAGTTTCCTCGAAGTTGGGATTAACTATTGATGAGTTGAGCACTATGAACCGATTAGCCGGACAGAAGTCACCTTACCTGCTGCAGCATCAGCACAATCCCGTGGACTGGTTTCCCTGGGGATCGGAGGCATTTGAAAAGGCCAGCCAGGAGCAGAAGCCGATCTTCCTCAGTATCGGCTATGCAACATGCCACTGGTGCCACGTCATGGAGCGCGAATCTTTTGAGAATGAGGCGACGGCCCGCTTCCTCAACGCCCACGTGGTGTGCATCAAGGTGGACCGCGAAGAACGTCCGGACGTGGACCACCTCTACATGGGATTCGTCCAGGCCACCGCGGGCAACGGCGGCTGGCCACTGAACGTCTTCCTGACCCCCGACCGGAAACCGTTCTTTGGCGGCACCTACTTCCCACCCGACCGCCGCTACGGCAAACCGGCCTTCATGGATGTCTTGCAGGAGGTGCAGCGCGCCTGGACCGAACGCCGGTCAGAGATTTTGTGCTCGGCCGAGGACATCTTTCGGCATCTGACCGCGGCCGGAAACGACGCCGTCGCCGAGGCCACGCTGGCGCCGGCGGTGTTGGCTCGCGCAGCGGCTCAGCTCAAAACCGCGTTCGATCCGGTTCACGGCGGATTCGGCAGCGCGCCAAAATTTCCCCAGCCAGGCCGCCCGCGATTTCTGCTTGCCCACGGCGTCGCGCATGGCGATGCGCAGGCTGTCGACCTGGTTCTGCGCACCTGCGACGCCATGGCCGCGGGCGGAATCCATGACCAGCTCGGCGGCGGCTTTGCCCGCTACGCTACGGACGCGGCCTGGCAGATCCCCCACTTCGAGAAGATGCTCTACGACAACGCCCAGTTGGCGCGCCTTTATCTCGACGTGTACCGCGTCAGCGGCGAACCCCGCCACGCCGCAGTGGTCCGCGGCATTCTGGACTACGTGCTGCGGGACATGACTCACGCGGCGGGCGGATTCTTCTCAGCCGAAGATGCCGACAGCGAGGGACAGGAGGGTAAGTTCTACTGCTGGACCCAGGCCGAGCTGGCCGCCTTGCTCACAACCGATGAGTTCGCCTTTGCCGTGCGCCGCTTCGGAGTGACCGAGCGCGGCAACTTCCTGGATCATAGCCACCCCACCCCACTGCCAGATCAGAACGTGCTGCACGTGGCGGATCGGCGCTTGGAAGCCGGAGACGCAGAGCGACTGACATCGGTCACGGCTAAACTGCTGGCCGCGCGCAATCGGCGCATCCGGCCGCAGAAGGACGACAAGATTCTGGCCGCGTGGAACGGACTGATGCTGGGGGCATTCGCTGAAGCCGGGGTCGTGTTTTCAGACGACACCTACCGCCAGGCCGCACGGCGCAACGCTGTCTTCATCCGGTCGCACCTCTGGGAAGCGGAGCGAAAGGTCCTGCACAGCCGCTGGAGGGATGGAGAGCGGGACGACGTCCAACTGCTATCCGCCTATGCCTGCGTTCTGGCCGGGATGATTGACCTTTACGAGACAACGCTGGACGAGGAGGACCTCGAGTTCGGCGTAGAAGTGGCCGAATCTCTCTTAGCCCAGTTTCACGATTTGGAACGTGGGGGCTTCTGGCAGAGTCCGGCGGATGCGGACGATCTGATCTTCCGGGCGAAGGATGATTATGACGGCGCCGAGCCGGCCGGCAACTCGGTGGCCACGCTGGCGCTCCTTAAGCTGGCCGCCATCACCGGCCGGGACGATTTCCGGAAAGCCGCCGAAGCCGCCTTGCGGCTCTACAGCGGTCGCCTGGCCGACGCGCCGCTGGCCATACCCTACCTGGCTATGGCAGCAGCGTTCTGGCTGGAGCCTCCCCGGCGGGTAGTCATCGCGGGCCACGTGGGATCAGAACCCGGCCGCGCGTTGTTGCAAGCGGCACACGCCGTGTATCAGCCGTTCAAGATCGTCCTGGGCACCTGCGGCCCCGTCGAGGAAATGGCCCGTGCCATCCCCCGTCCGGACAGCGGCTCTGTCGCCTGCATCTGTCTTGGCACAAGCTGCCGCCCACCCGTGAGGGACCCCGCCGCCTTGCGCGCCGCGCTCTCGCATCCGCGGAAGATGGGACCAGCCTTGCTCCATAATGAATCAAAATAGTGGGCATTGCTAATGAGCTATGGCCGCTGATACCCCCTATTAACGCTTGCTAAGCGGCTGTTTTTTGATTTACTTACCACTGTGCGTAAACTTCTAATAATCGTTACTCTTGGCCTGGCGGTTTATTACCTGGCATACCGCGTATTGTACACTCTGAATCCGGATCAGATGTTGTTTTCACTGCTGTTTTACGCCGCGGAAGTGCATGGGTTCACTGCGCTCATATTGTTCCTGTTCGATGTTTGGCAGCCGGTCCACCCCCTTTCTCCGGCGCCGGAGCCGAATTTGCGAGTGGATGTATATGTTCCCACCTACAATGAAGATACCGGTCTGTTGCGCCGAACGGTGCTGGGCGCGAAATCCATACGTTACCCACACCAGACTTACGTGTTGGACGACGGCAACCGTCCGGAAGTGCGGGCCATGGCAGAGGAACTCGGCGTGGAATATATCGCCCGCGAAGAACATCATCACGCCAAAGCCGGCAATATCAATCATGCCCTGCGACTTACCAAGGGCGAGTTTGTCGCTATTTTCGACGCCGACCACGTTCCCCAACCCAACTTTCTGGATCGTACCCTGGGCTTCTTCAAGGATCCACGGATGGCATTCGTCCAGACACCCCAATTTTTCTATAACCTGTCCGCGTTCGAAGAGTTCTCCAACATGGAAACCGACGAGCATTGGGAACAGCAATCCATGTTCTTCCACTATCTCCAGCCGGGCAAACAGCGCTGGAATTCGGCTTTTTTCTGCGGCACCTGTGCCTTGATTCGCCGGCAATCCCTGGATGAAGTGGGTGGTATTGCCACGGAGACCATCACGGAAGATATCCATACATCTCTGCTGATCCACGCCAGGGGATGGAAATCAACTTACCTGGACGAACATCTCGCCACCGGGTTGGCGCCAACAGATGTAATCAGTTATTTCAAACAACGGCTGCGCTGGGCAATGGGTAATCTACGGGTGTTATTCATCAACAACCCGCTCACCACGCGCGGATTGACACCGGCCCAGCGCTTATCCTATTTCAGCTCCATGTTCTGTTGGACGATCGGCTTCCAAAAAATCGTCTACTACCTAACGCCGCCGCTGATGCTGCTTACGCCACTGATGCCTATTGACCGTTTCTTCACGTCGCTGGTCGGCCTGTATTTCGCCAACCTGTTCCTGCAACTGTTCACCTATAAAATGTTGACCCGCGGGAATGGGCGCATATTCATGGACGAACTGTTCAATATGCTCAATTTCTGGTTTCTGATCCGGGCTTTTTTCCGGGCAATGTTCGGCCTGGGACAGAGTTTCGCTGTAACCAGCAAAGGCGCCGGCACGGATGTCATCCCCGCGCGCGTTATCTGGCCACAACTGGCAGTAGTCGCGCTCTGCGCGGTCGCCATGGCCTGGTGGCTGCTGAAGATCATCTATGGCATCAACATTGACTTGTTGAGTTCTTCCATAGCGGCGTTCTGGACGGTCTACGTGATGGCCCTGGCCGGCACTGCCATAGTACGCGCCTTGCGTAAATATGACATACGCTCGGATTACCGCTTCCTTGAAAGCATTCCGGTTTGGTATCTGGATGCGGCGCAGCAATGGCAGCCGGCCTGTACCATTGATTTTAATACACAAGGATTGGGGCTGATCGCCTATATGCCTTTGCCAATGGAACACGACCTGCGCATCCGCTTAATGACCGATGCCGGTACGCTCGAAACCGATGTGCGCTTGTTATATAAACGCCCGACGGATCCTCTGTCAGATAGTTACTCTTACGGCGCTAAATTCGTCAACTTGGATTCCGCCGGCCGGGATATTCTTAATGCCCAGGCCATCGGCTCCACCCTGCCGGAGCTGATGCGCCGGATTTACGGCAAAAAAATCAGTCGGATGAAAATCCTGCGTGGCTTCCTGCCCATCCGCCACCGCCGCTGGCCGGCGTGGTTCGGTCTGCCCATGTCCACAATTGATCAACCGGGCGCGTGGGAATCGGCGCGCGTTGTACAGGCCGCGGAACGTACGTTGACTATCGTTACCAAAAATCGGACGGAAATCGGGCAGGAACACGGATTCTTTTTGCTGGCACCCAACGGCGCGATACGCGGGAAAATGCGCGTCCAGGAAATCGTGCCGTCAGAGGACAATAACGCATATCGTTGGCGCGTTTTCCTGGAAACCATGACCACCGAACATACCAGGCGCCTGGAACGTTTGATGAAGGGATAGCAATAAATGAAACCGGCGCATAAACAATTATTGCTGTTCAGCCTGGCACTGGTTGCACTGATTGCGGTCATATCGGTGACTTTTCGACTGGTATACGAACCTCAACTGGCGCTGCGCGCCATGCAGCGCGCCCCGAAAATTGATCCATTCGAGATTGAACGCCTGATACGCCTGGCCAACGTCGGACGTTTAGATCTGACCGACACGTTACGCCTGACTTTGTTGCTGGAAAACACCGGGCGCACGGACAGCGCGCTTGTAATTTTTAAGAATCTGGCTGAGCGCTACCCGTCCGCGCCGGTCATCAGCCTCTGGTACGCCGAACGGTTGCAGAAATATGGACAATGGCCGGCGGCAGAAAAACAATATCTAGCGCTTTTGGAAAAAATCGGCAAAAACAACGGATTGCCCGAACGCCCGCGGCGGTTTTGGCGCGCACGCGAGCAGGAACTGGCGGTAGCGCAACGCGCAGTGCAAATTCCCGATCGCCTGACCTTTGTCACTCGAGAATACATTTACCGGCAATTAGCCGAAAACGCCATGACCGCCGGCATAGCCGACACAGGCGAGGCGCGGCAAGCCTGGCTTGAAAAATCAAAACTGTTCTTCATCGAATGCCTGGATTTGGCGCCGGCGGACCATGGAGTGCGCGGCACTTACGCCAACTTGTTGCTGCAAATGCAACTGCCGGCGGAGAGCCTGGCTCAGTACCAGTTGTTGTTGAAAACCGAATCGCACAATCCGGGCTGGCTGTTTTCAGCCGCGCTGGCCGCCGGCGCGGATCGCCGTTTCGACCTGGCGGAACGTTATATGCGCGATGCGCTGCATATCGAAAACCGGCCGGAATGGCGGCTGGAGCTGGCGCGCTTCATGTCATGGGGCGGCAAGCATGAAGCCGCATTGAATGAAATCGCCGCACTGATCGAGGAACAACCGGATAATCCCGCGCTTCGTCGGGAACAGGCCGATCTGCTATTGAACGCCGGGCGGCACGCCGACTATCTCTCTGCTACCGCTCGCCTGGTCGCCACTGAACCCCTCAATCTGGACCTGCGCCTGAAACGGCTGCGCGCCATGCTCGGCCAAAGCCGTTATCAGGACGCCGCCAATGAAGCCGCAGCCTTGCTGGCGCTATTCCCCGACAACCACGAAGCCGCCATACTGAGAGCCGAAGCATTGCTCTGGCATGGCGAATATCGTGCCGCACAGGCGGATTTGCTGGCGCTGACTCAACAGACACCGGATGACCCACTTGCCCGCAAACGTCTGGCGCAAAGTTATCTCTGGGACAAACGCTGGGAACAGGCTCTGCGGATATTCCAGGAATTAAATCCTGCCAGTCTTAATGATATTGAAGTTGCGATTGGATACGCCGAGGCAGTCGCCGGCCGCCAGTCCCCCTCATCCGCCGACGCAGAATTAATCCGTGGCATGCGCCAAAACATCATCAGCCGCCCGGAAACGGACTGGCCGTTGCCGTTGCTGATGGCCATGGGACGCGCCTTGCGCGAAATCGGCGAAAAAGACGCCGCGGTGGAATTATTGGGCTCAGCCGCCCAACGCGCGCAAACCAACCTCCAACTGCGCCTGGAACTGGCGGATTTATTACAATCCATCGGACGCTACGACGAGGCGGGGCGGGAATACCAGGCGATTTTTAATGCAAAAAAACAACCCGATCCCGGAAAGCCGCAATTACTGAATTCAACCAAACCTGAATAAAGGAGCTATACATGCACAATACAGCACCTGAATATTACGCGCACGGGCGCGCACCATCCCCCCGCAGGGCCGCAATACGCCAGCTCCCACGGGCGCAAACAGGGTCAAACATGCTTCGAGCAATACAAGCCGCCGCGACCCGTGTGGTGGTCTGGACGCTTTTGAGCTTATCATTGACGCCGGCCGGAGTAATTTTCGCCACCTACGCGGCGGATGAAACGGCGGTATCGGATACTGTGAAACAAACCGATACAGTTCGACGCGCGTTGCTGGCAGCCGCCCGCAATGCTCTGAAACAGAACGACCTGAAAAATGCCACTTTTTATTACAACCGTTACCTGGAGCAGCAACCCGATGACCGCGCCGTGGCCCTGGAATTCGCCGGTGTGTTATCCCAAGCGGAACGTTTCGAAGAAGCCCTGGCGCTCTGTGAGCGTATTCTGCGCCAATATCCCAACGACCCTGACGCCCAACGCATTAAGGCCATGGCACTGGGACGCCTGAATCGGCCCCGCGAAGCACTGCGTATCATCAATGATTTACGGGCGCGCTTCCCGCAAGACGTGGAACTGCAACGCATCGAAGCGGCATTCCTGGCCATGCAGGGTGACCGACAGTTTTCCCGCGAATTATACCGCGAACTCTTGGCCGCGGGATTCAACACATCCCAGGACTGGCAGGATTATCTGCAACTGCTCGCCGCCGACCGGCAATGGGATTTGTTGATCGACACCTATGAACAATATCGCGAACGCCTGACGGTGAACGATGGCGTACGCTTCGCCGTGTTACAAGCCCGCCTGGCCCGCAATGAAATGGAGCAAGCCGAGGGCATATTCAAAGGGCTCGGCGAAGGCGAAAAACGCCGGGACGCGGCCATTATGATTGCCGATCGCATGGCCGCTGCCGGACGCCTGCGCGATGCCGTCCGTTTCCTGGAACCGCTGACGGAACAGCCGGATCCCAGCCCCGATCTCATCGCCAAAATCGCGCTTTTCGACGCCTATGACAAACGCCCGGCCCGGGCACTACATCGGCTGGATCTCATATCACCGGAACACCATACCGAACGTTCGCGGATTGCCCGCGCCAAAATATTCTGGGCCGCCGGCCGACCCGGCGATGCACTGGCAGAATTGGATCGGCTGAACTTACCGGAAGGCCAAATGGAAGCCACACTGACGCGCGCCGGCTTGCTGTATGACCTGCACCGGGAATGGGAAATTCCTGCCTTGCTGGCCCGGCTGGACGTCAACCTCCGCCAGGCCGCCGCCGTGGATCGTAAATTGGCGTGGTGCCTGACCACTCTGGCGCATATTCGTTTCGGTGACTATACGGCAGCGCGTGATACAATCAATCTGTTCAAGACACGGGAACCCGACGACCTGGCGCCGGACATCCTGGCGGTGATGAACGAAACTGTCGCCCGACGCACCGTGGCGCGCACCGATGCTATCGCCCGTTTGGGCATGCGGTTACGCGATTTTTACCCCGGTATGGAACTGATCCGGCCGGCCTTGCTCGAGCATGTCCCGGCGGAAGCCTGGCGCATTGCCTGGCATTCCCGCCCCAATAATCCATGCGCACTGATTGAACTGGCTCGGGCCGAAGAGCGTGAAGGACGCATCCCGGCCGCCGACGCGGCATACACTTCGGCTGTCAATAGGCCGGAAACGCATGCAGACGCCCTGCTGGGTCGCGCAAACTGTGCCTGGCGCATGCAGGATGCCGACCGGATGATCGCCATAGCCCAGACCCTGCAAGAAACCGACATGAACTGCGAGCAATTGATTCAAGCCGCAGAAATCATGTTGCGCGCCGGCAAAGACGGGCTGGCGGAATCGTTCTTTACACGGATACCTCCGGCGGATGCTTCCCTCCCCGATGCCGCCATAGTCCGCGCCACGTGGTTGATCCGGAACGAACGCACGACGGAAGCCCGGCGGTTACTGGCACAACTTGACCCGGACAACCCGGCGCAAATCGGCGCATTAACCTATCAATATCAACACCTCGCCAACTTGGCGCGTGACTCCGCGGACCCGGTGTTCAAGCTGGCCCGGGAACAATTGTTGCCGCTGGCGCAAGGCGGCGCGGGCCCAGGCCACGCGGACGGCATGCTGGCCGCCACCGATATCCTGATGCAACACAATGAATGGGCAGCAGCCGATACTCTATTAAGGCAACTGGAGCGAACCTATCCGTATGACCTGCGCGTAGCCGAACGCCTGATACCGACTGATATTCGCAATGGACACTATACCGACGCGGAACACCAGACGCGTAAAATCATGGCACGCCGCCCGGGTGATGCCACTTGGCGCGCGCTGCTGGCGCGCATGAGCGTATGGCGCTCAGACTACCAGGCCGCCTGGCGCGCTTACGAGGGGTTGATCGCTGATTACCCGGAAGATGAATTGCTCCCTCTGGAATTGGCAGCCAAACGCGCTTTTGTACTAAAGCGTTACCGGCGCGCCATCCCGCTCTACGCCGCCTATACCGAACTCATTCCGTACGATCGCGAAATGCGGGTTGAGGAAGCCGACACCTGGCTGCAAAACGATTTCTCCCGCGCCGCCGCCAAGCGTTATCGCGCCGCCACATGGACATTTTCTAACGATCAGGAACTGCGCCTGGCCCTGGATAGTGCGGAACGTCGCTCCAATTGGGGGGCGTATGCCACGGCCGATTACCTTTATCGCCGCGGCGATGATCGCAAAGTGGATATTCGTCAAGACCGGGTAGAAGCCGGCGCGCGCCTGCCACGTGGTCCGGACGGTATGACCCTGGAAGCCGGTGTCGGCACTGCGCGATTCCACTTTGACGACACCCGCGCGCAATCGCTCAATGCCAGAGTACTGGCGGCGCGCGGACGCTGGCTATTAACCAACGGCGTGGATTTGGCCGGCGACTTCGAATTCCTGGATTACAACAATATCGACTCCAATTGGCGCGGCGGAGCTGAAGCCGGCTATCGCGGTCTGGACGGCTGGAAGCTGGCCCTGATTGCCGGCAGGCGGGATGTGCGTGACAATTACTACACTATCCTGGACGGCATGCAGGCCGATTGGCTCGGCGGTTATGGGCAATGGCAACCGATGGAGCGTCTGGAACTGTTCACACAATACCGCATCTTCGCCATCGAAGCCCCGCAGCCTAACGCCTTGCTGCCCACCAATAGATATTTCCAGGCCACAACCGTCGGCACCACCAATACCGTGCCGGAACCCACGCCATCCACCTGGGAAAAGAACAACGCCCATGAAGCCGTGGCGGAGGCCGCATGGCACATTTCGTTCTTTCCACAAAGCTTACGGTTATGGGTCAACGGCTACCTGTATAACACCGTCAAGGAAAATGACATGTACTGGACACCGGATGGCACATTCCTTTCCGGCCAAATCGGCTTGCACTGGCGCCATAGTCCGGGGCAGCATCATTTCACAGGCGGCCCGCTATTCTTTTATGGCATTTACACCGCTATCGGCCGCGACACTGAAGGCGACACTTCTCCAACGCTTAAAGCTGAGCTGGGGTTATACAATATGCATGGATGGTCGCTGACTGCTGACGCCGGACGCGTTTGGGGCGATAAATATGAGGAAACCGCCGCCCATGCCCGCCTTGAGTATTTATTTTAACTCGGTCACTTGACACAAGCTCTTAACCGTTCGACATGCAAAACGAGGCATGGCCAATCACTACTCGAGTAATCGGCCGAACAGCAATCAGTAAAATTACCCCATGCTATTCAACGCGTCATGCCGAATAATTGCCGGATTGCTCGTCGGCGCTATCGGCACGCGCGCCGATAGCGCCGACGAAATCCCGCGCACGGCCGCATTCACTTTGCAGGCCGAAGCATCCGTCGGTGGCATTGCCGAATGTGCGGTGTTATGGGGTAACGGCTGGATACAAAACGAAGCGGTTGACAAAACCAACGTCCCAACAACAATTACCGGCGGCATCCCCGTCAACCGTTATCGCTGGACTGCCGCCGGATTCCGGTTCACGCCAACCGGCGAAGGATGGGCCGTCCTTCAATTCCATCACCCCGAAACAGGCAGCAATACCTCCCGGGCATCCCGCGGGGCCATCGCCATCGACCATGTCCGCGCAACAGGCACAACTATCAACAACCCGGAAATGGACATGTTCGCGGATGACCGCCCCGCCGCCTGGCATTGGAGTTGTGGCCAAGGATACATGACCAACGCTCATCCGACGCCGACCGCCGGAAAACATTGCGTCGTGCTTCCGCCCGGCGGCGGCTTGCAGCAATCAATCCACTTACGGGCCGGCTTGCCCGTAGTCATCCGCTTCGACGCACGCGCCTTGATGCCGCCGGATTATCCGGAAATGCCGCGCCTGCCCGATGCCGACACCCCGGCGCATGCCGCTCTGCGCCATTTCCGGCGGGGAATGAATTTGGGTAATAATCTCGAAGCGCCGCCTGATGCCAACTGGAACTCCGCATATAGCGCAGCCGATTTCGACGCCATCCGGGATGAAGGCTTCGATCACGTGCGCATTCCCTGCGCCTGGCACCATTATACCGGGCCAGCGCCGGAATTTATAATTTCACCAGACTTCTTCGCACGGGTGGACAACATGGTCTCGAATGCCGTCCAGCGCAATCTGGCCGTCATCATCAACTGGCATCATTTCGATGATTTCACGGCCCACCCCGCAGTGCATCAAGCAAAATTTGAACGCGGATGGGCACAGATCGCCAATCATTACGCCCGGCAGCCCGGCCGCGTGGCGTTGGAACCGTTAAACGAGCCGAAAGATGCGGCCGATGCCACGACCTTGAATCATATCTACGCACGCATTATCACAATCATCCGTAAAGTCGCGCCCAAGATCACGCTGTTCATCGGACCGGCGGAAAGGAACAGCGTCGCGCAACTGGACAATTTGCAACTGCCCGCCGATGACGCCAACATCATTGTCACCATCCACGACTACGATCCGTTTCTGTTCACCCATCAGGGAGCATCCTGGACCATGCCGTTGACCGCCGTCACCAATATCCACTTCCCTGGTCCCGGCCCGCAGCCGATCATACCACCATCCGCAACGCCGCCTTGGGCCCGACGTTGGTTTCAGGCCTACAACTCATTACCATCGGAATTCAACTCCTGCGGCCCCGGCGCCATCAACGAAGCTTTATTGACCGCGCGCGCTTGGTCCGACTACCACGGCCGGCCAGTGCACGTCGGCGAATGGGGTTGCATTGATCTGGCCGATGCGGCATCCCGCGCCAAATACTTGAAACTTAAACGCCAGCGCATGGATGATCTGAATGTGTTCTGGACATTCTGGAATTGGAAGCAAGCCCAATTCCATTACTGGGATGAGGAACGGCAGGCGCCGACGACCGGCCTGCGCCCGGCGCTAATGGATCAATAAATATACTCGGGAGTGCGTTCATTTACCGGGGAACAGAAGAGGGAGGGGCCAGAAGACCAGCCCTTGTCGCACAGTGAAAATGCATGTCCGTGTTCCTCTCGCATCCGCCGCGGCGTACACCCTATCTGTTTGTTTCGAATCATTTTGCGCGTTTCGCAAAGATGCCGCCAGGTCAGCAAACCGCCCCACAGGGACACGCCTTGATGGACGCAGTTACGATAGAACGCCACGGCACGTTCAATGCGGGCCCGTGGATGCCGGCGCTGCAAGCGCCGGAAGATGCGAGCCCTCTTTTGATGACGATTCATGGCGTATACGGGCCATCGGCGGCGCCGGGATGCATCATCTGTATGCCGCCGGTCAAGGCAACAGGCGCCAGCCAAACGGGATCATAGCTCGGGCCGCCAAAAACGGTTTCGGCAAGGCCGTAGCCGCTCCCGGACAACAGCACACCCCAAGCGCCATCGGACTGACAATAAATCCCCAGATCGGTCTTACCGTCGCCATCGTAATCGCCGGGCACAGGAGTCCATTCGGAACCTCCGAATTTCTTCTAAGCCAGGCCATAGCCCGAGCCCGAGAGCATCACGTACCAGTCGCCGGTGGCCTCCTGGTACAGCGCCGGATCCGACTTGCCGTCACCATCGTAATCACCCGGCACCGGCGCCGTCCCCACTCCGCCGAAATCATGTGCAGCGGCAATCCCGTAGTCGCTGCCCGAAAGCATGACGTACCAGTCCCCATTATCCTGCCCATACACAGCCGGATCGGTCTTGCCGTCACCATCGTAATCGCGTTGCACCGGCGTATAGTCGTAGCCGCCGAATCCAGGCGCCGTGGTGGCCACCCCGTAGCCACTGCTGGAGAGCATCACGCCCCACATCCCGTCCGCCGGCCGATAGACGGCCGGATCGGTCTTGCGGTCGCCGTCATAATCTCCCGGCACAAGCGTGCAGTCCGGTCCGCCCAGGATCGCCGAGGCCAGGCCGTAGCCGCTGGCCGAAAGCTGGACATACCAGATTCCTTTGGCGCGGTCGTAAAGGACCAAGTCCATCTTGCCGTCACCGTCCATATCGGCATCCGAATAGTAGGTCAGCCCTGCGCTGCGCTTCCAGCCGCCGGCGCTCGTGCTGCAGGCGCTGGCCCCCGCAAAATTAGTGGCCTTGACCCAGCAATAATAGTAATGCCCGCCCACGGCCGAGTGATCGTTATAATTGGGAGTCACGCAGTTCGCGATCTGGGTGGCGCGGTTGCTGGCGTTCACCGTATGCCGCCAGACCTGGTAGCCGGCGGCGTTGCTGACGGCGCTCCAAGCCAGTTGCACCTTATCCACGAATACCCCCATGCTGGCTGTCAGACCGGGCGGGGCGGCGGGCGCGCGCATACCGAGCGTGAAAACGGGAGAAATTCCAAATCCCGTCGCCGCATGAGCTGTGCCGGAAATCAGCAGTAACGTGATCGGTAGTCCCAGTTTCGAACAGAGTGAACAAATCCGCTTCATTTTAGCACCTCGCACATCGGTGTTTGCATTGCCAAAACTCCGGCCATACCCCACCACTATCCAACAACGCATAGCCGGGCATCATCAGATCGCCGGCGGGAAATCCCGCGGCGGGACGTTCCCGCCCTACAATCCGGACGGCGGGAAATCCCGCGGCGGGACGTTCCCGCCCTACAATCCAATACCGCATAACCGGGCATCAACAGGCCGCCTTGGTCCTAATCGTCATAGATATGACGATGTTCGCTGGCCTCTCTGATTTGCCATAAATCTGGTTTGGCGAACACCGCATCAACACTGGTTTGTTGTGCGTAATAACCTTGAAAGTAATTACCCAACGCATATTGAGAATCTGAAATTAAGAACGTCGATCGTTAATCTTATTTTATATAACAATTCATAATAAAAGCTATTAACCTTTGATTATTAAATAAATACATGGATTGTTCGTGTCATATCATATCAGATAAGAATGTCGATCGTTAATCTTATCTTATACGAAGCTAGCGAAAGGCAGCAATTGTAATTATGACACGACCGGGCGGGATCTTCGTAGATGCGGCAAGGGAGCCGCTTCTACATGCAAAGGCGCCCATGTTAAGCCATAATGCGAATTAATGAGCGAAAGGGCGGGGTTGCGGACACGGAGTTACTGACTCGAATGAATGCTGTAGTAGATCAGCAATTCGCATTATGGCCTTTAGCCCCTCGCGACCTTGCGTCGCGGGTGAACATAATTACAACTGCTGGTAGTGGGTATACCTCTCTCGGCACCAGCGATTGCGCGAGGGTCTGGTTGTGAACGCCGTTCTGAAACTGCCTAAAGCGACCGGCTTGAAAATGGATCTAATGCGGAGCTTTTTAAAGATATTATGGTCTGGTTCGCTGGTTATGAATTTTATATGGGATTTCCTAAATGGTGGGGCGAGGCGTCCCTGCCGAGCCGTTCCGAGATCGGATCACCTGGAGGGTTCACCCTACCGAAGGGAGCAGTTATCGCATTTGGCGACCATATAATTATTTTCAATCCATTTCTAAATCGGCCAAAAGCCGATTTTCGACCGGCGTTGACAAGGGTGCCCGGGTAACGATTCAGCAGCTCGGATGCTGGGATCCAAACACGCTCCCGCAGCTGGTCGGCACCGGCGTGCCGCTCATGCGTGGCGACGCGGCAATCGATATGCCGGCGCGGCTCAAGGAGAAAGGGTGCGGGCTGTTCGAGCGTCAGGACGACTGGTCGAGCTGTACGTGGTTCTACCTCGATCAGCCGATAAACGGCCTGCCGGAAATGCTCCCAGTTGCCCAACGTGTCGCCGGACTGATCTGAACGCAGCTGGCAGGCCAAAAGTCAGCACAAGCCGTTGCTCGCGACGGCTTGCATCCGCGCGAGCAGGGCGGCGATGGCCGCAACGACAATCCGCATGTATACCAAAACGGATATCGACGCACGGCGGGTGATGATCCGCGGCCCAGTAATTATTTCAGACCGAGAAGAATTTCAATAGAGATATCTTCATCTAATTCTTGCCAGTGAATGCCAATGCCGCCGCCGATCAATCGCCACTTCCCTTGGCAGAAAATAGGCTCTTGAACGCTTCCCAAATTCGTCACGTCTCCCATGGCGGGTTCCTCCCGCATGAATGAGAGCAACAGGACAGGGGTCACCCATTAAAGGCCACCATGTCCTCACTGGAGGGGGACCCCCGGTGGGATGCGCTAATTTGTGAGCGGCATTACTCAGGTTCATCCAGAGCCGGATAATCAGTGTATCCCTTGGAACCGGCGCCATAAATTGTTGCGTTATTGATCGCATTTAAAGGGGTATTGCAGCGGAAACGGGCGACCAGGTCGGGGTTGGCAATGTAGGCCAGGCCGAAGGCGACAGCATCGGCCACCATCTGCCGCAACGCCTGCGTGGCCGTCTCGTGCGTAAACTGCTCGTTGGCGATAAGGTGACCGCCGAATGCCTTTTTCAAGGCGGGGGTCAACGCCGGCTCATGGAAGTGTTCACGCACGCAGATAAAGGCAATGCCGCGCGCGCCCAAGGCCTGGGCGATATAGCCAAACGTTGCCGCCGGATCACTATCGCCCATGTCGTGCGCATCGCATCGGGGCGCCAGACGTACACCGACACGACCGGCACCCCAGACCGCAATGGCCGCATCGGTGACTTCCAGCATGAGGCGCGCCCGATTTTCAATGCTGCCACCATAATCGTCGCTGCGTGTGTTGGTGGAGCTTTGCAGGAACTGATCGGGCAGGTAGCCATTGGCGCCATGCACTTCAATGCCGTCAAAACCAGCTTTTTTTGCGTTTTCCGCGCCTTTGCGGTAGGCCTCGATCACGTCGGGTATCTCGGCGCGCGTCAATGCGCGGGGCGTTACAAAGGATTTTTTCGGTCGCAGCAGGCTGACATGCCCTTTCGCCGCGATCGCACTGGGCGCTACCGGTTGCTGGCCATCGAGATAAATCGGATCGGAGATACGCCCCACATGCCACAATTGCATAACGATGCGACCGCCGGCTTTGTGCACCGCTGCCGTCACCTGCTTCCACCCTTCCACCTGCTCATCTGACCATATCCCCGGCGTACGGGGATACCCCACTCCCATGGGTGTCACAGAAGTGGCTTCGCTGATGATCAGGCCTGCCGTGGCGCGCTGGGTATAGTATTCGGCCATGAGCGCATTTGGAACCCGGCCCTCGCTGGCGCGGCAGCGGGTCATCGGCGACATGATAATGCGGTTGGGTAAAGAAAGTTCCCCCAACTGGATCGGATCGAATAACGTCAACATAAGCCTTTGTCCTCCTTGTAATACCTGCATTTTACATACGCGGCATATAAAATCCACACGAAGTGCCGTGACTCACGTGGCGGGGTTGACCACGTTATTGCACGATTAGCGTGCAATATTCGGGTAAGAAAATAACCAACGAAAGATACAGCCGAAGTGGCACGGATTAGCGCCAGCCTTCAGCTTGCCCACGCATCGATAAGAAATCGCTTTTCAGACGATAGGGACATGCGCTCGCAGGGACCAGTCTAAACAAGTATTGCCATATCGGGAAGGCTGCCCAATCCAGGAAGAAATGTCAAACACGAATCGAACATCCAAACCGAATTAACTATGATTAAGATTCTCCGCTTTATCCGTGCAATCAGTAATCCGTGGTTGATTTTCTTTGGGTTGCAGCCCTAGAAAATTATTGAAACCACCTGTTGGCTCTTAATATTACTAGGATGTGGCGCACCCAAAAAGCGCGACTGCCCGGAGGCTTGCCTGGGGACTGTAACGATGCATGATCTTCATGAGCAAACACGCTGTGTAGCGTTTGATGGAGATCACTGCACCTTTAAGGAATTTGAACTTACGTTACGCCGGCCGCAGGGAAAGTTCGACTGACAATTCGAAAAAACAAGGAGCAACACGCTATGGCGTTCATCGGCAATCTGCTGTGGTTCTTTTTCGGATGGGGGTTTCTGGCTTGGGCGTTGTGCATTACGATCATTGGCATCCCATTTGGCCTGGCCAATTTTAAGATCGCCTCGGTCGCCTTCGCGCCGCTGGGCAAGGTCATTGCCTCGAAGGAAATGGCGCAGGCGGCCAAAATGCGCCAGGCCAATGAGTAACTAGACCGGCCGCTCGCGCCCCCGGCCTAACCTCCCCCCCCCCTTCTATCCCTGTCTCCACCCCTGCGCCCGCCCATTTCCTATATGTAACAATAAGACGAACGATCGTTCATCTTATTGTTACATAGGAGAAATTAAAACAACGCTCAAGGCAGGTCACTTGACAGCAATCGGAAAAAGCCGACGGCCACTTCACCGCCATCGCTTCCGACATCCGGGACCGCGAGATACGGATTGACGGTATCCACGTCGACCGCTTTCGTCAACAGGTTCGGACTCAACCATGAATTTCGCCTGGGCATAGCCTTCCGGAATGCTCCAGTT
>CAZALU010000024.1:38140-39898 GCA_964486075.1 uncultured Verrucomicrobiota bacterium | reverse complement strand
TTGCTCCATCATTTACCCTGATCCTTTTGCCATCAATTATCGTGACCTCTCTCAATTGGCGAGTAATGCCGATAAAATTTGGATACTACAGTGTTTCAGATAAATAACTGCGCAACAAATTAGGCAGAAGTTCTAAATTAGCCCAACATGGGAACCCACCCCCGGCCCCTCCAAGGAGGGGATAAGATGTCATAATCCAATTAGTTCCTCTCCTGGGGAAGGGGTAAGGCACCTCAAACCAATCAGTTCCACTGCCACGGCATCAGTCAGTTCCCGGCCGCGTGCGGTCAGGCACCAACGCTGCTGCCGGCAATCCACCAGGCCCTTATTCCGTAGATCCCGCAAGGCGGGAACATAATCGGCAGCCACATCGGCACCAATGCCTTCCGCCATGCGCAAGCCAAACACCACCCGCTCCATGGTCTTCAGCTCCGGGGTTAACGGATCCAACTCCCGGGGCGGCAGCCGCCCCTGCCCCAACGCTTCCAGGTAAGCCGCCAGGTTGGGCCGGTTTGTCCAACGTAACAAGCCGACATGGGACGCGGCGGCCGGGCCGATCCCCAGGTATTCAGCGCCCCGCCAGCAGGCGCAATGATGACGACACTCGAAACCCGGCTTGGCATAATTAGATATTTCGTAGCGAGCATAGCCTGCCGCTAACAATACAGTTTCGGCCGTTGCAAGGGCCGCCAACTGCTCTGCGTCCGTCAGGAGCGCGCTTTCGCCGCGGCGGATCGCCCCGTCGAGTAGCGTGCCTTCCTCATCGGTCAGGGCATAGACCGAAATATGGCTCGGATCCAGCGCCACGGCTTGGTTCAACGTGCTGCGCCAGACGGCGGCATCAAAACCTGGTATGCCGGCCATAAGGTCAAGTCCGAAATTAGCGATACCCGCCCGGCGTATTAGCGCCACGGCCTGCAAGGTATCGTGCACCGAATGCCGTCGGCCGAGCTCTAACAGAACCTGGTCGTCGAAAGACTGCGCGCCCAAGCTGATCCGGTTCACTCCGGCCCGAACCAGCACTAGCATTTTTTCCTCAGAAATCGAGCCTGGGTTGATTTCCACGGTCCATTCCCGCGGCGCTGCATCGGACAAATACGGCAGAATCATGCCGCAAAGAGATTCAAGTTGGGCCGGCGAAAGCATAGAGGGAGTTCCGCCACCGATATAGGCCGTTGTGGCGTTCGGCGCGATGCCGGCCTCACTGGCAAGACTCAGCTCTTTTTCCAGCGCTGCCAGTAGACCGTCGGCCAGCTCTGCCTCGTAGGGAATGGAATAAAAAGCGCAATAGCCGCATTTGCCGTCACAGAACGGGATGTGAATGTAGAAGCCCGACGGGCGAGAAATTACGGCTTGCTGGAGTTTCATAGGCGTGGAGGCACAGGGTTTAGGAGAACCACACCGATCCCATTCCATAAGCACGATTGATGATTAGCAACGCATCCATCCGGAACCGCTATACAAAACAACATAACTCGCAAGATCCGTAATTTTCCCTCGTCAGCAGCCTATCCGTTGAAGCTTCTTATGTAAAATGCCTGGGATGGGAGTCGAACCCATACGACCTTGCGGTCAACGGATTTTTCCGCCTACGGCGGATCCGCCTATGGCGGAAAGTCCGCTATCATACCTACCCAAGAGGCATGTTATGTAAAATGCCTGGGATGGGAGTCGAACCCATACGGCCTTGCGGCCAACGGATTTTAAGTCCGTTATGTCTGCCATTCCATCACCCAGGCGTATTTTCATTGAGCCATT
>CAZALU010000024.1:0-38040 GCA_964486075.1 uncultured Verrucomicrobiota bacterium | reverse complement strand
GCCGGCCCTGACCCGATTTCAACCAGTTTTCACGCTGCCGGGCCGTAGTATAATCAACCGTATATTCAAGATGAATTAAAACTAGTGGCCGGCGATTACGTGTTCGCGCCACTCGTCCTTGCATATGATCCATCACCCGTTTACGAAGATCACGAGCACTGCCTTTGTATGTGTATTTGCCTTCGTTTCCAAGCAAAACATATACGCCCACGCCGGGCAGCAATTCATTAAGACTTATACTGTCAATCAATCATTATGGTGATTTTTCCGCCTACGGCGGATCCGCCGTAGGCGGAAAGTCCGTTATGTCTGCCATTCCATCACCCAGGCGTATTTTCATTGAGCCATTGCCGGCCCTGACCCGATTTCAACCAGTTTTCACGCTGCCGGGCCGTAGTATAATCGACCGTATATTCTGAACAGAAAGACACAGTACCATAACAGGCGCTGGTTTACCAATATCAAGAAAAGCAAGCTGATGATAGCCCCAAAACACAAAGGTCAATCGGTGGAGAGGCATTGCTGCTGGAGCCACAGCGCATCACACCCCCACCTCTGGATAACAGCGAAGCAAAAATCGTACAACACAGAACTTGCTGGACACAAGAACATCTGATAGATTATGCTTTCAAAGCGTTCGATAAAGAGATAGCTGCACCTGTACGCGGGAGTAATTCAGTGGTAGAATGTCAGCTTCCCAAGCTGAACGTCGCCGGTTCGATCCCGGTCTCCCGCTCCACTTCAAACCATTGATAAATATAGCGTATTCATTGGTTTTGCTCGCATTATCTCAAGTTGCTCCATTTGCGCATAATGGCACAAAATAGCCGATTTAAGAACTTATGTTGTCACCAAATTATCAGCACGCTATTTTGGCATAAGATTTTTTCAGCCACTTCCCCTATACGCTGCTCGCATTCGTCATAGGCGTGTTTACAAGCCTGCTTTTTCATCCGCCATTGCTTCTGACCCAATTAGTAGGACTTCCTGCTCCAACCCACACCCGGTGTCGTTGAGCACCTGGACGACCGCACGCACATCCGGGTCGCTCGTGTCGCGCAGGCGGTTAAGTATCGCGGCTGAGTCGCGAAGAAGTTCAGGGCGACCGTAAGTGGTCACAAGAGCGCGCAGGTTTGTTGGAACATGCAGCCGGGCACGGTCGCCCACCCTGGCCTTCAGTCTCAAAAACTCGTCGAGCCCGACAGGATCATAGTCGCCGCAATGGACGAATCGGCATCGGGAAAGTTCCGGCGATCCAAGCCATTGCAATACCAATTCGGACAGCCGGCCAGACGCGTATAAGACTCCCGCCGCAGGTACGCGCATTTTCTCGAAGTGCAGGAAGCACTCCAAATTCTCGACGACCGCCACATCGGCTGCCAGCGACCAAAATCGTTCCGGCTCCACGATCAGACATACTGCACCCGTTTGGACCGTTGCCCCCCGGAGGTCGCACTGTACGCCATTACGAGTGCATAGAAGCTGGTCCATCGCCCGCACAAGCACTGGCTCCATGTTTGTCCGGCTCACCCGCTTGGCGTTACGCAACATTCTCACGGCACGTGCCCGCGGTGGACCGGTAATGGTCTCGCCGTACGACGGGTAGCGCTTCCGGTAGAAGGCTGACAGAGTCTCAGGGTCCCTGGCCTCGACTACGAGACCGCCACCACTCCTGGCCTGGCCCAGCACGCCCGCATCGAACAGGCTTCTCAGTTCCTTCAGCGTGCGCGGGGAACATTGGGAGCGGGGTATTTGCCCCTCCTCCATCAAGCGCCGGAGCAGACGTGCAAAGGTGTCAGGCATGAGCTGGTTCCTCCGCCTTCTTCGGACTTCGTTGAACACGCACCAATGCCTTTTGCGGATCCAACATCACGCGGCCGCCATCTTGCTCTTCGATGAAATAAAGCTTATCAGCCGCATCCATAGCATCCGGGCTGGCTAGAACGGCGATAAACCCCATTTGCCGGGCTGCGTTTACAATGGCCGTCAAGTTTGCCTGGTCAAGGCTGGAGCACTCGTCCAGGTAGAACGGGATTTGCACTTCGGCGCCGCCCAGCAAACTGCGCAGCAACACCAGGTTCACCAGGACCTTGATGGCCATGGTGGTGCCGTTCGACTCGATCGCATCCAGATGTTCGTGGCGGTAGAACTTGCCATCCGGTGTGCCTACCTCGAAGGAAAGGTTGAACATGTCTTTCAAATCAACGTGCGGATGATCCGACAATAGACGGCCCATCGCTTCAAGGGCCTCTTCCGCGGCCTTGGGATTGCCGAACAAGGGCAGTTCGTCATCAACGGTGATTTCCCGGATCAGTTTCATCCATTGGGGAAATTCCTCGATCAGGAGTTTCAGCGACGCAAGATTGGAGATGCTCACCGATGCCATCTGGCGGTTCAGCCCACCCACTAATCCCTTGAGGGTTTCGAGATCTTTACCAATGTTCTGCAGATCCTTCTTGATGCCAACCGCGATGCCCTTCCACATCTCTTCTACGGCCTTTTCGCGCTGCGGAATGCTGTCGAGTTGATCCCGAAGTGCCTGCACGGTACCGGCCTCATCGTTGGCCGTGTAGCGTCCATAAGTTCTTCGCTCGATGGTGTCCAGGAGTTCGCGCACTTGTTCAGCTTGCCCCTGCTCCTCGGCATGGGCCTTGCGGTAACGCGCGCCCAACTCGTCCCACTCGACCGGGATTTCCTCAAAGGGGTGCGATGGCCATGATTCGGGCGGAGCGGGGAGAGCCTGCACCTGCTCCTGAAGTGCCGCGCGTTGCCGTGCCACGTCCGCCCGCGCACTCCGCTTGCGCTGATCGGCTTCCACCAGTTCAGAGCGCCGATGCTCGTGGGCCGCTATTTGATCTCTCAGGATTTGCTCCCGAGCGCGTAGCGCCTCCAACTCACTATTCCACCCCGCAGCCCGGGCGGCCTCGTCGCAGAACGCCTCATAGGCGGCAAGCTCACGGATCAAGTCGGCCATTTCCTTTTCGAGAGCCGCCTTTTCGGCTCGCAGGCAATCCGCTTGTTGCAAGGCTTCGAGCGTTTCGGAGTAGCGCCGGATATCCCGTGCCAAAGCGGCAATGTCTTCCTTGATCTGTTCGGGATCGCGGTACTCCGCGAGGCGAGGAAAACTCAAGGCATTGAGATTGACCTTGATGCCCCTGATTGCCAGAGACCGCCCGGTCTGATACGCAAGGAGTTCTTGAATCAGCCCGGCCGCGATCTTTCCATCCGGGAAACTGATGCCCGGTTTATCGGTATTGACTGGGAGTTTCAATAGATCCGGATTCAAGATTGAAAATGCATCCGCGATTTCTTCATCCTTGAACAGCTTGCGAAGATGATTTACAGCGGCATGGGCCAGGTTCTCGAGTTGGGCATGCTTGGCGGCCAAGTTTTGCTCCGCCCCTTTCAGGCGTTTGCGCACCTGATCAGCGGACTCGACGGCGGCGCTGCTCAATTTCACCACCAATTCTTCCTGCCGGGCCCGCACGGTCGACTGCCTCTGCCGAACCCAGTCGGGCACAAACCGTTCAAACCTCTTGCGTTGTTCAGCAACACGCGCCAGATTCTGTTCAAGGACCGCGCCTTGGCCGGCGAGGTCACGCAATTCGGCATGAGACACATCCGCCCGCACCTTCAGTTCAGCCTGTTCCACTTCTATCACGCGATGCTCCTCCAGCAAGGCAGTCTCCTGGCGACTGAACTCCGCCTGCTGCGCCTTGAATGCCTTCCCGATGGCGTCCCACAGCGCCGGGATTATTTCTCTGGCGTGATTGCGACGTTCCAGATGGCGGAGCAAACGTTCAATGTCAGCCTGTAACAGTTTGAGATCCTGGACATCGTGTGAATCGCGGCGGACTTGCGAAAACCCCGCGGCATAGTGTTTAGCCAGATCGATCTCCATTTGTTGGAAGTCATTGCTATAGATGTCGAGCAACAACTGCTTTAACTCATCCTGGCGGATATGGGCCAGCCGCAGGATATTGCCAAAAACCTTGCGGAAACGATCATAGGTGCTTCCATGGCGGGCCGGCACCAATCCCAGATAGACATCACGCCCGTCTCCCTGGCCCGTGATGGCAGCCCGCAGGTGCCGGGGCTCGAGACGTTTAAACCCCTTGACCGCCAGACGCGCAAAGCTGTCTTCTGGTTCTCGCGGCCGCCGTTCGTCATCGAGATAGTCGGCAAGGTCAATGCGGCCGGTATAGACAAAGCGCTCAAATTCATGTTGCCGCACCGGGCCGAGCCCGTGCACTCCCACAACTTGAAAACCGCTGGGCGTGAGACATTCGAACAGGGCATAGCTGTACTTCTCGGGAAAGTAATAGCGCCGCGTCTCGGGCATGTCCCGGGAGAACTGCATCTGCCGCTGATCGTCGAGGTAGAGGAACTGCAGCAAGGCAATCAGGGAGGTCTTCCCCACGTTGTTCGGTCCAACCAGGTGAACCGGAGTGTCGATCTCCACTTCGGCATAATCGAACTTCCCGCAGTGCAGGACGATAATCCTGTATGGGCCACAGCGCATGCTCATGGCTTGGCCTCCCCCGCAGCGCCCGGTTCGGATGGTGCGGGCATCGAGATTGCATCCTGCCCAGCCATATCCATGCACAGATCCAGGAAACGGTAAATCGGCACATCGAAACAGAACGTCTCCATGTCCATACGCTTCGTAAAACCAAAGCGCTCCATCGTCCGCACAATGGCAGCTAAGTCTTCGGGCGTAGCAACTCCCGCTTCGCGCATATAGGTCTGGTAGCGTTCACCCTGAAGGTGCGGTAAATCCTTATAGGCGAATCGCCGGGTTAGCACCGTATCCTCGACCGTTTCGCCTTGGTCCGCCAGATACTCGACCAGGATGAACATGAAGACGGCGATCTTGGCGGAGAGGTCGGTGAAGTTGCTGGCATCGAGGAAATAGAAAAAGTCCCGGGCGTGGTGGACCAACTTGAAGCCCAGATTCTCAAAGAGGGCCGCAAACAGGTTCTCCTGCTTCTTGAGCGCATAAAAAAGATTGCCATCCCGCACCGAGAGGTGCTTCCCCCTGCGAAGATATTCGAACACCTCTGCCAGGTGCGGCAGAGCTAATACTCCATCGTTCTTTTCTATCGGTGTCATACTGCCTTAGCCTCCTTGCTCCCATCCAAACTCATTGGATGAGCCACCAGGGTTACGCCGTACATAACGTAGACTACATCCCCCGCCCCAAAGTTTGTTACGCCATACTGTCCCGAATGCAGCCGCCCGTAAAGTCGCAGAACTACGCCCAACGATGCATCGGGGTAGCATTCGGATAACCATTTCAAAGCATCGGGTATCGGCATCGCCCCGGTCACCACCGCGTTGAATTCTTCCAGCCTGATATGCTCTCTCGCCGTTTTCACGGTCCCGTCCCGGAGCGGGGGTGGTCTTCCTGGAACATAGCCTTGAAGCGTAACGAAGTACGTTTCCAGCACCGAATCACTAAATAGCCCCTGTTGTTGCCAATTGCTGACCCCGAGCTGTTGCGGAAAATCCATATGCATCAGGCCTTGTTTGGTCATCAACTCCAGAGCATGGGATGCACCCCGAGCCAAGGCATTCTCCCTGCGAAGCTCGTCGTAAAGGGGGGTAATCTCGCGAATGCTCTCGCGAAAATCGAGCACAACATCCCGCCTCAGCCGGCGCACCCTCGCTCGCCCCATACCCACCACGGGGGCCACGGCGCCGTCGACCTGGAAACAGGACTCCGCTTCCTCCAGAACTCGTTCCATCTTGTCAAGCGAAGCGTCCATGGCCTTCTGCGTGTCGATCATGTCACGCAGCGGAACCAAGTAGCGGGTCCACAGGCGGTTAATTATCTCGTAGCGCCGCCTTGGCGTTATACGGTCCCGATTGGACTTCACACGCAGCGCGGTTGAGATCACCTCATCACGGTTCCGGCGTGAGTCATGCCGCATTCTTTCAACATGCTCGGATGTGTCATTCACCGCGCGCACCACAAGATCTCCATTTTTGACAGCCATAGACTGGCCGATCTCTGCCGCCATGCTATCCATGGCAGTGAAGTATCCCCGGATGACCTCGACACTGGTAAGCCGGTACTCCCGCAGGAGGCTGCTCATCAACTCAGCGAAGGGCCGCGTCATCTCGTACTGCGCCGTCGCATGAGGCGCGTAGTCAATGAACCCGAGTTCGCGCAGACGGTCCACCATGTAGCTCGTTGAAGGACTCCCTTCACCGGCAAAGCGTCGGATAAGCCGCAACAACTCCGCCTCGGTGATGCCATCCCGGTGCGGGTAAAGCTCGGCCAACAGCTCATGATTATCCGCTGCAAACCGAAAAAAAGTCTGTGGATTAACAACTGCCATAGTCGTCTCAAGGTGGGGGACCAAGGGTCCGTTCTATAAATAGAGAACACGCCTGTGTCTGACCTTTTCCGTACGCACTATTCCAGATGTTTTAAATGTAGTAGGACATCTCCTAAAAAGCCAGTTTAAAGAAAAAACCTTATTGAGTTGATTAGGGGATTTTGCTTATATTGCCGCATTAGGAGTTGTTAATAATCCTGAATAACAACAAAGAACTGAAGCGTTCAATTCATACGTTGAGTGACAGGAAGAAGATGAATATCGAGAAAGAGATGATCAAGATGTACGAAGACGCAGCCGCCGGGATTATCGGCGAGCGAACGTGCGGAGAGATCGCCTACGACGACGCGATTGTCGAGGGGCTGAACCAAGGGCTCACCATTCATGAGGCACTGGCGCACGCTGGCGAGAAGCATCCGTTGGAAGCCCTCCATTTAACCAAAGAGGATATGCCCGATATCACGGCGCGCTACGAGTATCTGAAGGAGCATGCCAGACTCATACCACTGATTCGGAGTCGGAAGAGGAGATGCTAACATCGGATTCCCATCACGGTGAGCAACAGCAAGTTTGTTGGCATTATGAATCTAGCTGGATACATAGCCATTGATCCGGCTGTCTGCTACGGGAAGACATGCATCAAAGGCACGCGCATCATGCTTTCCGTGCTGCCGGGCCGACTTTGGATTGTTGCGAGCAATCGAATCCGAGTCCGCAATCCCGAGTAAACCACGACCGAGAGGGTGTAGTTTACTTTTGTCCGCAGCGGGCAAAACGAAACTGACAGCCGCTCGACAGGAGAGAATATGGACACAGAAGACAAGCGAATTCAAGCGATCCTGGGCGACGATAACGCACGCACAATGCACAACGCCGAGCGTTACCGGCAATATCTGCTCAAGCACCTCTCCCTGCCCATACTCGTAACCGGGACCGAGGGCTTCTCTTGGGAGGAACCGTACATTTTCGGCGGGTGGGATCAGAAAAAATACGAGGAACTGAAGAAAACCAATCCGTCATACACGGACACCTTTGAGATCAATTCCCTTACGCCCCCGAACGAGCATGCGGATATCGTTGCGCAAGCACGCCGTCTTTCCGACGGGAAACGGTTCGAGATCGGATTGTCATGGATCGCCTGCGATGACGAAGATAACGCGGCTCACCTCCTACTCGAAGACTATGGTGTCTGGCACACAAACTACTGACATACCGCATCGGCTCGCCAGCGCTGACACCATGACGGCCAGCCTCGGTTGCCACACCACCCCGGCATGCGAGCGCGTGGGAACACAGCCTGGACCTCATTCGAAAATCATTTTAAGCGCGGATAAATGAGTCAGTTGCAAAAGTCCCTGAGAAGACAGCCACGAGGGACCGAGGCCCTCCAATATCGAAGGAAACCGCCTGTTTGCCACGGTGACGGGACATGCTCTGTCGCCTTCGCAGGACTTCGGTAATTTCATTTTTTATGCAGGATGTTCAGGAACTCGCTGTCGGTAGAGAGGATCAGCTTGGTATTGGCGGGTATTGCTTTCCTGCACGCTTCCAGCTTGCGCAGGAACTCGTAGAACTCAGGGTCAGCATTCATGGCCTCGCCGTAGATCGCGATGGCAACCGCCTCTGCCTTACCCTTGATTTCCTGCTCCTCCCGATAGGCTTCCGATTCGATTCCTTGCAGATCGCGGCTGATTTTGCCGCTGATCTCAGCCTTTTTACCAAGCCCGATGGATCGAATTTTCTGAGCGACTCGCTTGCGCTCCGAGATCATTCGTTCATAGACCTTTGTTTCCACGCTGGCTTCATAGGCGATGCGCCGTAATTGAACATCAATCAATTCGATGCCGAACTGTAGAAGCTCCTTGGCGGATCGTTCTCCGATAATGGCGCTCAACCTCTCCCTGCCGATAAAGATCATCTCGATTTCACCGGTCACTTCTTCTTCCTCGCCGGCAAACTCATCCTGCTCCGCTTTTGCCGATCGTTCCTTGGCTATTTCTATGATGGCATCGGTATTGCGTACTGCCTCCACCAAGTTCAGACTGGAAATGGTATCGCGAGTTATCGAGTCAAGAATGCCATCCATCCGAGTGCGGGCGCCATGCTCCGATTGGACGGTCTGGATAAACAGCAGAGGATCCTTGATACGCCAGCGCGCGGTCGTGTCGACATTGATGTATTTCTTGTCTTTAGTTGGAATGCGGTTGGGCTCGCCGTCCCAGTTAAGGATACGTTTATCTATCCGGCGCACCTCCTGAATGAACGGGATTTTGAAATGAAGTCCCGCCTCGGTGACCGCCGCGCCCACCGGTTTGCCGAATTGTGTAATAATGGCCTGTTCCCATTCCTGCAAAATATATAGCGATGCCTTCATGAGGACGAGCGCGACCAGAACCAGGATCAACAGCACGCCAACACCGATAGATTTAGATGATTTTTGATTCATGGCTGCGCCACCACCCGGCTGGAAGCAGCGTTCAGTTCAGACGCCGGGGCGAAAACGGGAAGCACCCCCTTAACCTGATCCCCCACAATGGTCAGTTCCGTGAAACGCCCGTACAATTCCTCCATCGTTTCCAGGTAGAGCCTGGTCCGGGTGACCTGCGGGGCGTTTTTATAAGCCTGTAATCGAGCGGTAAATCGTTTTGCGTCACCTTCGGCCCTGTTCACCTGGGCCGTGGCATATCCTTGAGCGTTGCGAATAATCTGTTCCGCTTTTCCACGCGCCTCCGGAATCACCCGGTTGTATTCCTCTTCCGCCTGGTTGATAACCTTCTCCTGTTCCTGTTTGGCTTCATTCACTTCATTGAACGCCGGCTTGACCAATTCGGGAGGGTTAATATCCTGTAGTTTAATCGCGACGATCCGGACACCCATGTCGTAGTGGTCCAAAACCTCTTGGGTAAGTTTTTCGGCCTCAACGGCGATTTCGATCCGGCCCACAGTCAGGACGTCGCTCACCAAGCGATCCCCCACCACTCGCCGCATGATGGACTGCGAGACATCACGAATATTCTTGATACCGTCGCGGACATTGAATATATATTTTTGGGGCTGGACAATCTTCTACTGCACGATCCACTCCACGTCCGCCACGTTCAAATCCCCCGTTAAGGTCAAGGATTCCTGATTATATGTTGTCTTCCCGGAAAATCCTTTTTCCACAAGACGGAATCCAAATTCCTGCTGCAAGACGCGCTTGGTCGGCACCTTGATGACTGTATCAATGCCAAAGGGTAATTTGAAATGCAGACCCGACGGCTCGGTAGAGACGTAGCGACCAAATCGAATGATCACCGCCTCCTCTTCGGGTTCCACCGTATAGAAGGAGGACCCAGCCCCCACAAGCAGGATCAAAGCCCCGATGATGGGAAAAACAGCAGACAAAATATTCGGATATCCACCTCGTCCGAAACCGCTTTTCCGGAACTGTCTTGCCAAGTCACCGAAAATATCAGGTTCGTTATTATCAAATGAACCTGTCACGCATCTGAAGTTACCAGATGGGGGCAAGCAGTTATTTTTTTTATTCCCAGGTGGAGCGGCTTGTCCCCACGACGCCTCTGTACTGCCGCAGATGCAAACGGGTTAGGGATAGCGCTCTGCCTTTCGCGGCCGTATTGCCCACCAAGGGGTGGAGTCCGGATCCCCCAGATGCTTCTGCTCTTTCAGGGGGAGGTAGCCGATGGGCCAAGTCCGCATTGTTATGCGCCGCCTTGCGAGCAGATCTGACGCCCTGCCGGCGGGTCAGCAAAAATGGCTCGTCAAGACATGTTGGGGATCACGATAACCTTCAACGAGCCCTGGGAAGGATCGGACTGCGCCTTAACGGCGTCGTGGAAACGGTCCAGCGGGAAACGATGCGTCACCAAAGGGCGCCCATCGATTTTACCGGACACCAGCAAGTCGCGGGCGGTCAAATAGTCCTCCAGCGACGAACTGTTGGCCCCGTGCAGATTAAGTTCCCAGTAATGAATTTTATTAAGATCGATCGGCTCCATGGGATCTGATTTCGGCATACCGGCAAAAATGGAGAGATGCCCGGAGCGCCGCAACAGCCCCAATCCCTGGACAACCAGTGCTTTCACCGAGGCGGCCACGACCACGGCATCCACGCCCCTGCCGCCGGTGGTAGCCTTGACCCAATCCGCCGGTTTGACCTGCTTGGTATTAACCAGGTTATCGAATGGCAAACCGAGCTTCTGCAGCAGGTCCAAGCGCGGCTGGGAGACATCCATGATGGTCACTTTTCCGGCGCCGCGGGCGCGGGCTACCAACCCGTTGAGCACTCCGATGATTCCACCCCCAAAGATAACCACATGTTCCGTCTGTTCCATGGGGATATATTTCATCCCGTTAACGCAACAGCTCAAGGGCTCGACCAAGGTGCCTATTTCCGCCGGCAGGTCCGCCGGGATCGGGATCAGGCAGCCCTGGTCCACGGCCACTTTGGGCATCAACATGTATTCGGCAAATCCGCCATCGAACTGATAGCCCATGGCGATAAAGCCTTTTTCACACAAGTTTTCCCGGTGGCGTTTACACATCGGGCAGGCGCCGCAGCCGATGACGGTCTGCACAATATAGCGCCCGCCCTTGCGGATGCCTTTGACATCCTTGCCGAGCTCTGCCACCGTTCCCGTGATTTCATGCCCCACGATGGCGACATCGACACGTTTTTCCCCGTTCAGCACACGTTGATCGGTGCCGCACAAGGCACAAGCCTCCACCTTCAGCAGGACTTCGCCCGCCCCAGCCTGCGGTGTCGGCACATTTTGGATTTCTATCAAACCCGGTTTCTTGATGACGGCTGCTTTCATAACGCGCAACTTCCTTACTGTGAATTAGATAATTTATGAGCCGACGTACTACGGCACCGGCGAATATCCCGGCCCACCCCATAAGAGCCCGTATTCCAAGATCGTTCCGCCGATTGTCCGAATATACCACAGACCGGTCGAAGGTTGGTATACCGCCATCTCGGCCGCGCCATCTCCATTATAATCCTTGGCCACAGGATGATACCCGGGCGCTCCCCACCAAATCCACCACCCGATCACTTTGCCGGTCGCATCCGCCATGAACCATAACCCGGTGTTTTCATGATATGCCCCCAGATCAGTCCGCCCATCACCATCAAAGTCGCCCACCACCGGCGTGTACTCCACACCACCCCAAAACAGATCCCACGCAATTACCACACCATTCACGGCAATGATATACCAGTTGCCGCTCGATTCATCATACACCGCCACATCCGATATCCTATCTCCGTCATAATCACCCGGATGGGCACTGTAGCCCGGGCCGCCAAAATTCCCGGAAACCACTGCGCCGTCCGAAGACCGTTGGAGATACCAAGTGCCGCTGCTCTCCTCGTATACCATGAAATCGGTCCGGCCATCGCCGTCATAATCGCCGGGCACCGGACGGTAACCCTGGTGGCCCCATGTGCCAATAGCCGTAATCCAGTCGCTATCCGCCGGCCGCGCGTACCATGCCCCGTTCTCCGTGCGATACACCCCCAAATCAATTCGCCCATCGCCATCGAAATCACCGGGTGCCGGTATATATCCAGGCCCTCCAATCCATTCCGTCAGCTGCGCCCTGTCACCCAACCGCAAAATTTTCCAGTTCCCCGTGCTCTCCTGGTAGACTGTAAGATCCGACACTTCCCCATCCCCGAAAAAGTCTAAATCCTTCGTGTCCTGGATAATCAGGCTTACTCGCAGCACCCGCGGCGACTGCACCGCTTCCAATCCGGTCAGCTCATCCACGCCATGCACCGTGATATGCCCGGTATATCGCCCCATACCCAGGCCGGCGGTGTTATATTGCGCCGTGAGTGTGTCCATCTCATCGACGCTCGTTCCCGTCGCGGGCGTCACGCTCAACCAGGTCACATCCGACGACGCCATCCAACGCATAATACTACCACCTCCGCTCGCGTTCCAGACCCCGAAGGTCGTGGCAGCCGGCGTCCGTCCCTGCCGGGTCTTCGTTTGAAAATCCTTTCCATTGCAGCCCAATTTTGCCAAGGCCTGAACCACCAGCGAAACCTCGATAGTATTCGTCGTTACCAGAGTCTCCGTTTCATTGAAGCCGATTATTATGATCTGCGCCTTCGATGTTCCGACTTTCAAGGACGTCGCGCTGTATGATACCGTAAGCGTATAACCCCTCGCCATGCCGGATGATGGATATACATTCAGCCACGGCACATTTACGGCGATCTGGTAATACATTACATTGGTAGGCGTCTTATTTAGGATCTGAAACGATTGGACCGGCGCATCATACCCCTGCATCGCGACATTCATCATCTGGAAAGGAGTATCGTTGACGGAGACATCCACCACCACGCCACCATTGGCGGCGGCCAATCCGGCCACAGCGAACCAGACACAGGTAAATAACGATTTCATTATCTTTTTCACAAACGTATTGTGTTATTTTTGCGATTTCTTGTCAAGCCCAGTAACGCCTAGGCAAAGGAGGGGGGCCACCCTTAACCCTCCACCATCAACCATTAATCATTCCCCCAGGATCCGGTGGCCGTCGTCCAGGAAAATACCCTGCAGGTTCATCTTGAGGGCTTCCGGATTCGGGGACTGGGCCATGCCCTCTTTTTCGGTAACCTGGCCGCTCTTGATCAGCTTGAACAAAGCCTGGTTAAACGTCTGCATGCCGTCTTCCTTGCCGGTTTCCATGGCGGCAGCCAGGGTTTCGAGTTTATTGCCAAGCAACAACTTATGGACCGTGGGGGTGTTGATCATGATTTCCACGGCCGGCAAAACACCCCCGCGAATTGCAGGAATCAGGCGCTGACACAGAATGGCCGTCAGGTTCGCCGCCACCGCCAGGCGCACCTGCTCGCGCTCATCGGCCGGGAAAAAACTTAAAATGCGGTGAATCGATTGGGCCGCCGTCGTAGAATGCAGAGTTGAAAGCACAACGTGCCCGGTCTCCGCGGCGCTCAAGGCGACGGACAGGCTGACCTGGTCCCGCATTTCGCCGAGCATGATCACGTCCGGATCCTGCCGAAGCACATGCTTGAGCGCCGAATGGAAGGAAGGCGTATCCAGCCCCACCTCGCGCTGAGTGATGACCGATCGGATGTCCTTGAAAATATATTCCACGGGGTCTTCGATCGTGATGATTCGATCGCGCCGGGTTGTGTTAATGCAATGAATCATGGCGGCCAGGGTCGTGGATTTGCCCGAGCTGGTCGCGCCGCAGACCATAATAATGCCGCTATTGGCGGTCATCAAGCGTTCGATAATCTCCGGCAGATGCAATCCGGCAATCGAAGGAATCTCGGTTTTGACATGCCGCAAGGCAAGCGTCGGCACATGATGGGAAAGAAAAACATTGACGCGGAAACGGCCGACGTCTTCTTCATAATGCGAAAAATCGATCTCTTTATCCGGCTCTGACTTACGCTTGATATGCTCGGGCAGGATATCGATCACGACGCATTGCAGGTCATCAGCACGCATTTTTGGAAATTCGCTGGCAATCAACTCGCCGTGAATCCGAAAAAAAGGAGACTCGTCGGTCTTAAGATGGATATCCGAAGCATCCAGCTCCACGGCCTTGCGAAGAATATCCCTGATAATCGACATGGATGTTTTGTCCTCCAATGCAGCGTCGGATAGCAACCACATTTATCTACTTGGGCGGACCAGTTCGGTCGGATACCCACCCCCGCCCCCACCAAGGAGGGGATCCATTTACCCATCATACTGCTTGTGATTACGTAAAGAACACCCCGGCCTGACATTTGAAACCGGGCCAAATTTCACAAGCAGGCTAAACGGAAACGGCGTAATACTATTCCGAGCTTGGCACCTCGCGGACCACGGCCAGATAATCCACGGACCCCGACAGGAAAACTCTGTATTCGCCACCGAACTGTTCCAAGAAATGGAGCGAATAGCACCGCAAGAAAACAAACAAAGGCAAAAACATCACCGTGCTGACATACGGAATCCACATCACGCAGCACAGGCAGCAGAATACAACCAAGCTGATTGCGCCCAGCGCCCAGCCCAGCATTATCCTGAAGAGCAAATAGAGAATGAACGAACCGGTATGGGCCTTGAAAAGCTTGAAGAACTCGCTCCAGGCCACCAGCGCCCGGCACGAGCGCAAGAACATCAACGGGACAATAAAATCCTCAAGGAAGATCAGCAGGCTATGCAGCGTAATCGCATAGAAGCCGAACAACAATCCGCCCAGAACAATAGCGGCCATGGCATTGGCCCCGAAATGGTGGCGCGTTATATCCGGCATCGCGACCAGGGCGCCGATGAGCATAATAACACCCAGCATCGCCAGCGCCGCCAGCGCAAAAGCAACGGAAAACAGAAAATAGGAGTTACCCTGCGCGCGATGGCGTTGCCAGGGCTCGATGATATCAGCCCGGTCGCGAACCACATTCTCCATGAATATGAACTTAGCACGGCTGCTAACCCAGCTAACGGCCAGTGAAACAACCAGTAAAAACACGCCGGCAAAAACGGCCAGTAAAATCAGCAGCGCCCCGTGGGCCATAGTCCATTCCAGGGCCGCCTGACATGGCAGAGCTGCCAGCTTGACGAACAAATTACCGCTCGTCGTATTGACATTACCGCCCAACATGGCCAGCCAGACGACGAAACCCAATCCCAGCCATTTTAGCGGCGCAAAGGGCACGAACAATAATTGCTTGGCAGTATCAATTGCCCGACTGATCGGCGCGATGACGGATATGGTTTGCGACATGACTACCTCCTGAATAAGAGCATAAGATTTGCCGCACTATTTTCAAGATATGTTTGCGCATTTTTTATGGCTTCGGTCAGATTAATGCCCGGCGGGGTTACAGTCACGCAACGGGTGAAGCTCATTTCCATCGAATCAAGCCCGGCCTCAACGGTTCCCCCAAACGCGATGACCGGTTTGTGCATGTCCCTAGCAAGCTTGGCCACATAAGCTGGCGCCTTGCCAAAAAACGTCTGTCGATCGATGCGACCCTCGCCGGTCAGCACCAGATCCGCCTCCCGCACAGCTTCGCGGAGTCCGGTTTGCTCGGCCACCCATTCGGCGCCCGGCAGCAGCGTGGCACCCAGAAATCCGATACAGCCGGCGCCCAGCCCGCCGGCCGCGCCGGCGCCGGGGATATCGGCCACCGCCCGGCCCAAGTCACGCTCGGCCAGCGCGGCCCAGCGCGCCAGGTTACGTTCCAGCATTTCGACCTCGACCGGCGACGCACCTTTCTGGGGCGCGAAAGATCGGGCCGCACCGGTCGCGCCCAGCAACGGGCTGCTCACATCGCTCAGCGCAGAGAAGACCACCTTTTTAAGGCGCTCGTCGGCGCTTGCGAGCACAATACGTTCCAACTGCTCCAGCCCGCCGCCGCCGGCGGAAATTTCGCGATTGCAACGGTCCAGCAGACCAAACCCCAGGGCAGACGCCATGCCGCAGCCGGCATCCACCGTGGCGCTCCCGCCCAATCCGATGATCACGCGTCGACATCCGTGGTCCAGCGCGGCCCGGACAAGCAGGCCGGTGCCAAAGCTAGACGCCCTTAATGGAGCATATTCATGCGGACCATTCAAACGCGCCAAGCCAGAAGCCAGCGCCATTTCAATCAGGGCAAAATCCCGATGTTTGAACCAAGCGGCTCGCAGGGGACGGCCCAAGGCATCCACGGTCTCTGTCGCAATTACTTTGCCAGGCAAGCGCGCGCTGATGGCGGCAATCAATCCGTCCCCGCCGTCGGAGAGCGGAATAAGATCGATAACGGCGTCCGGGCAAGCGATCCGCACGCCCCGTGCCATGGCTTCGCCCGCCTCCCGGGCCGTCAGACAATGCTTGAAACTATTGGGAGCAATGACAACACGCATGGGCTATCTCAAGCGGACCATGAGCAGGACACCGACCAGCAAAAATATTCCGTTAGGCATCCAGGCGCTGACGATCGGATCCAGATACTGGTTTTTCCCAAACCACTGACAAACAGTCATCAAAAGATAAAAAATAAAGAAGGTTCCCAAGGCAACCAGAATGCCCAGGAACGCGCCCTTACGGGCGGTGCGCAGGCCGCAGGGAATGCCGAAAAGGGTAACCATCAGGCAGGTCCAGGGCATCGCCAGCCGGAAATGCATGTCAACTGAAATACGCGCATTTGTTTTTTCGGACAGGTTCCGATGGGTGGACATGAACGTCCACAATTCGCGAGCTGAGAGAAAAGCCGGGTCCTTGACTTCGTTGATGAAGTTCTGGGGAGTTTCCGACCATTCGGTCATTTGACGGCGCGGATAATCCTCGGCCGCGCCGACGGGATTATTGTAGAAATCATATTTCTGTTTTTTGACTTTGAACAACCACCAGCAGCCGTCATAGTAACTGCCTTCTTCGGCCCGGATGATTTCAAGAACGGTGCCGTTCGGGCGCAGTTGCTCCACCTTGATATCCTGCATATTATAGCGCAGGAGATCGAACTTACCCACAACCCAGCAACGGTACGCCCGCGTGTTGTTAAAGATTAGATTCTGCGCATAGCGGGTCGACGCCGTGTCTTTCTCCGATTGCTGGTTTATAAATTGCTCGGCCCAGTAACTCGCCCAGGGCGCCACGGTTTCCTGGCACACACTCACCCCGACGCTAAAGATCAAACCCACGGCAATGATGGGCGCGGCGATGCGGTAAAACCCGATGCCGCTGGCACGCATGGCAGTCAGCTCGTTGTTTTTCGTCAGTTGCCACAGGCTGTACAGCAAACCCAGCAGCAGGGAAATAGGCGCAATGAACACGAGCAAGGCTGGAATGATCATCAGATAATAGCGGCACACCAAGAACAATGATGTTTTGGCATCGATGAAATCCGACAAATGTTCAAACATGTCAAAAATCACAAAGACCATGCTGAACATCACCAGGCAGTATCCCAAAGGGACAAAAAAAGATCGCAAAATATATTTGTCCATTATTTTCATGGCCTATGGACAGATTAGGCGACCGGCGGCGGGTGTCAAGCTGGTTTGTCGTGGCCACAGCAATTCGCATTATGGCCTTTAGGCCCACGCGACCTTGCGTCGCGGGTGAAGATATTGGCTGGAAAAGCGCCCTTTTCCAGCCAAGCTGTCGCCCCTGCCGCGCAAAGCGGCCGGAGGCGCAGGCCATAATTAGAGCTTACTCAGAAAGGATATTTTTCCGAATGGGGTCTAATGATAATTACTGTCGTGGCCCTAATGACATCAATTGAGAAACAAAAGAAACCGGCGCGATTTGCATCGCGCCGGCGGACCCGGCCAAAGCCGATGTCCTGAAATAAAACAAACATTTTTTAGAAGCATGTCGAAACGACTCGCACAACAGAGTGCGAAGCTCGTCATCCCAACCGTCGTCCGAGGCAACCCGGGAATACGGCGAAGATCCAGTCAACATGCTGATATAACTGTTTGGTTATTTCCGTTTTTTTGTCTTGGCCTTGACAGGAGCCTTTTTCTTAGCCTTGACAATCGGTTTCTTTTTGGCCTTCGAGCATTTAACCGGTTTGCATCCACGAGATTTACACATTCTACTCACCTCCTTTCCTTGTGTTTGAATAATACGCAAGCATTAGCGTTATATGCAACAAAAAAATCTTCACTCCAGAAAAAAACTACCGACCGATATACCAAATTGGGTCCGATCTTTGGATTGACATTTTTATTCGGTTTAACTTCCGAGCGCCCTATTCAACAGAACCGGTCACGTAATCTGCGAGAATTTGTCCTCCAATACTCCATGACCGGGACGGTCACGAAACTCTTGTCAATCGAGATACCATTCGTTAATGTACATGCCATGAATTTTCATTACTCAGCCTGAACCCATCCGCAGTCGGATCGCAGCCGTCAAAATTACGACCACTGCCACAGGAGAAACTAATGACCGCACATGCAATTAAAGTCCCTGTCAATTTTTCAGCCCTGGCCAAGACTCAGCGCGGGTTCGCGCCATCCGCCCGCCCGCTGGCCGGACACATTCCCACAATCGCCATCACGCCGGTGGCCGATGGCCGCGTAGGGGCCTACGAGAGCAACGCCGCCGGCACCTGGCGCATGGCCGAAAAGGTTTACTGCTTGCTCCAGAGCCGGGTGAAACTGCCCGATGGCACGCCGGTGCGCGTCGTCGTGGCCCCCGAAATTGTTTATGGCCCACGCTCCGGTGCCCTGGCCCAAGCGGCTTACGCGCGCGAGGGCGTCAGCGCCAACATCTGGGTCAGCCGCTCCTGGTCCTACAGCGACGAACTGATGAGCGCCTGCCAGGGCCTTGGCAGCAGCGAATGGCAACAAGCGGCCTATGGTCTGAACCAGACCAATCGTCCCGGCGCCGTCTGGTTGAAAGCATTCTGCGCCGCCATGGACGAAAAGATGCGGCCAATTTTTTCGATCTATAATCCCGACTTGGAGGACGAAGACAGCGATTTGGCGCCATACGTCGCTGAGCGCCTATTGCGTTTCGCGCGTGCCGCGGCCGCTGTGGCCGAAATGCGTGGAAAAAACTACCTCTCGCTGGGCGGCGTTTCCATGGGCATTATCGGCTCAGATGTCCGGCGCAACCTGATGTTGAACACCTTCGGCATGGGCACCGTCTCCGTGGACATGGTCGCCGTCAAGGGGCGCATCGACCAGGAGTTTTACGATCATGCAGAGTTGGAAAAAGCGCTGCGCTTCATGCAGAGCAGCTTCAAGTACGATTTCGGCCGGGGCAAGCGCCCCTACCCGCCCGACGAACTTCTGCGCTTCTGCATCCTGATGACCATGATCACCCGCGACCTGATGATCGGCAACCCGAAACTGGCCGATCCGCGCACGGGCAAGGCGCAGGGTTTCATCGCCAACGTGGAGCGCGCCCAGGGCTGCAACGCCATCCTGGCGGGCACTCAGGGCCAGCGCGCCTGGACGGACCTGTACCCGAATTTCGATGTCACGGAGTCGATTCTCAACAGCTCTTTCGATTGGAACGGATTCCGCCCGGCCTTCCTGGTGGCCACGGAAAACGACTCCAAGAACGGCCTGGGCATGCTCGTCGCCAACCTGCTGACCGGCCTGCCCCAGCTGTTCGCCGATATCCGCACCAACTGGACCGTGGCCAGCATCAAAAAAGTCTCCGGCAAGAACATCTCGAAGATCGCGCCGCGCGGTTTTATCGACAAGCGCAACTCCGGCGCCGGCGCGCTGGACTATGCCTTGGATGTTCCCGGCCTGGTTAAGGGCCACCGGCGTATGAGCATACAGGATGTGGCGGAAGCCATTCGCTCCGATCCCGTCCGGCAAAAACGACTCATGTCCATTGCCATGAAAAACACAACCTACATGGGCGCCAGCCTTGAGTACTTCCTGGGCGACGGCCTCTCCAGCCACTACCGGACTCCGGGCGGCATTCCCATGACCGCCTATCGCTACAACGTCATCGGTGATCAGCTGACCTACTCGGTGGTCGAAGGCGACACCGTTGCGCTGCCCCGCGACGTCGCGGGGCACGTCAGTCAGGTCACGGATCCCACCTGGCCGGAGACATACTGGGCGCCGCGGGACATGTCGTCCTTCGAATACATGTCACGCATCGGGCCGAACCACGACGCCAACTCCTTCGGACTGATCGGCGCGGACCTGATCACGCTCAACGCCATGCTGCGCATCCCGGTGGATTTCCACAATGTTTCGGCGGACCAAATCTTCCGGCCCACCCTGTGGGACCGTTTCGGCGGAGACGATTTCCGGGTCTGCGAAAAACTAGGGCCGCTATACAGCTAAGCACCACAGATCCGCGGAGGTCAGAGTGGCCAAGGTCAGAACCAAGAACACGAGGGTCGAGGGTAGCAGAACATCATTCAGGATTGATCGGATATGAATCAGGATTCTTTGCATTCTAAATTTCAAACGCAAAAGGGCGGCATGGAAGCTCCTGCCAAAAACTCCTTCACCCATAAGCTCACCGATGAGCAGCAAATTCTGCTAACCGAGCTGCTGCGCACCGGCAATTTCCGACCGGTCACGATGGAACACACTATCATCGCGGCCGAAACCAACGATTGCCGGATTGCGCTTTATAACAGCGGGAAATGCCTGGTCCAGGGCAAGGGCGCCCAGGATTTTGTAACCTTCGTGCTCGAGCCCAAGATTACTGGATCAGTCCGGCTCGGCTACGAAGAGACTCTGAACCCGGAAGCCTATACCCCGCACATGGGTATTGATGAAAGCGGTAAGGGCGATTTCTTCGGGCCGCTGGTCATCGCCGGCGCCTATACCGACAACGCCCTGGCCAAGACCATGCTGGCCATGGGCGTTAAGGACAGCAAGAATATTTCCAGCGACAAGCGGGCACTGGAACTGGGGCGCGACATCCGCAAGCTGCTGGGCAAACGCTTCGCCGTCGTGATGATCGGACCGGAGGCGTATAACCGGCTATACGCGAAAATGCACAGCGTCAACGCGATCCTTTCCTGGGGACATGCCCGCGCCATCGAAAACCTGCTGGCCAACGTACCGGATTGTCCGCGCGCGATTTCTGACCAATTCGGCGACAAGAAACAGGTCGAGCGCGCCCTGATGGGTAAGGGGCGTAAAATCGAGCTGGTCCAGCGGCACCGCGCCGAGGCGGATGTGGCGGTCGCCGCAGCCTCCATCCTGGCCCGCACGGCCTTTCTGCACGGCCTCCAACAGATGGGCACGACCTACGAACTTAAAATTCCTAAAGGGGCTTCCGAAGCAGTTATCACAGCCGGCCGGGACCTGGTGGAAAAACACGGCCCGCCAATCCTGCTCAAAATTGCCAAGTGCCATTTCCGGACCGCCGACGCCGTGCTTGAAAAACTCTCGCTGCAGAGAAGCGCGCTGGGCCCTGCCGGCGCCGCCGTCTCCAAGCCGCGGCGCGCGTTCTACGGCCACCGCCGCCCCAAGGAGTGAAGGACACCGCTCACTCGGCTAACGGCAAGGGAGCAGATTGCCGCAAGGCTTCCAAGTCGACGCCCAGCGCTTTCAATTTTTTGCCGAGCGCGACATTGTCGGGATTGCGTCGATAACTTTCTTCCCAGCACTGGCGCGCTTCTGCATCACGATGCAGCGCCATAAGAATATCCCCCTTATGCTCCAAGACAGTGGCATCGCCGGGCATAAAGACAAGCGCATTGCCGATCTTGTCGAGGGCTTGCTGCAGGCGCCCCTGTTTGAAATAAATCCAGCCCAGGGTATCGAGGAAGGCGCCATTCTCGGGTTCCTCATCAAGGGATTGCTGAATAAACTCGAGAGCCCGCATCAGGTTGACGCCGCGCTCGGCCCACATGTAAGCCAGGTAATTAAACGCCTCGCTATTATCGGGATCGAGGACAATGGCGTATTGCAGCAGGGTCTCTGCCTGCTCGAACTGGCCGGCGCGCTCGCAGAGAGCCCCATAGCTGAAATAGAACGAGGAATCCAGTTTCAGCACCTCATCGGGGTCGGACCAAGCAGCGTCCAAAGCTCTTTCAAAAGCGTCCAGCGCATCCGGGTAACGTTGGGCGCTGCTGTATAAAGCTCCCAGAACATAATTCACGTTAAAATCATCCGGAATCAAGCGGTTCGCCTGCTCCATGATCTGCAAAGCCTGTTCCTTAAGGTCCCGCCCGGCATAAAGTAAAGCCAGACGGATGTAAGCATCCACCAAGCCAGGGTTTAATTCCAAGGATTGCAGATACAAAGTAGCCGCGTTATCCAAGAACTGATATTGCTGGGCTACGGCCCCATAATGTATCAGTTGGCGCGCAGCCAGGGCTCGGTTCGGGTTCCGGCGCGCTACTTCCAGCAGCCGGTCCAGCGCCTGCTGCGCCTGTGCGTCCTGGCGACCGGCCAAATAGAGTTGGGCCAGCATTTCGAGCATTTGGCGATCTTCGGGAAATTTCGCCAGCCCCGACTCCAGCACCCGGCTGGCCTTGAGCTGATCCGACCGCATATAATAAAAAGCAAGCTTGATAAACATTTTGGAGGTTGCGCCCTGCCCCTCGCAGGCCGAGATAAACCTGGCAATGGAATTCGTGGTATCTGACAGATTTTCATAAAGCTCGCCGAGAAAGTACTCGATCTCGGCGTTCTGGGGCTCGCTCTCGGCAATGGCTTTAAGGTGTTTTAAGGATTGTGCCTGATTACCTTGCGCCATATAACAGATCGCCAGTTTCTTTTGCGCCTGGATGTTGTCCGGCTCTTTGGCAACCACGACGCTGAAGCAGGCAATGGCTTGATCGAACTGGCGAACCAGCAGATAGAGATCGCCCAACTGCACAAGATACGGCAGGGTTAATTCGTCGCCGGGTTGACGCGAGGCGCGCTGATAATAATCAATGGCTTTCTGAAGATCCGGAGTGAGTTTAGCGTCAACAATGTCGCCGACCCGCTGGACATACAGATCCCCTAGCAAGCGCAAAACAGGGCGCTGGTCGTCAACTTTGGAAAGCGCCTCTTCCAGTAGATCAATAGCCCCTGTATCATCGCCCAGCTCGCAAGACATCAAAGCCATCTGAATATAGCCCATGTAATTACTAGGAGCTAAGCGAATGGCATTCTGCCATTCTTCCCTGGCGGCATCCCATTGTTTGAGCGTCTGCCGAATCTGCGCCAGGTACATGTGGGGGTCGGCGGAGGTCGGGCTTCGGCGACAGGCTTCCTGCAGCGCCACAACCGCCGCGTCGGGTTGGCCTGTACGAAGATAAATAGCCGCTATGCGCAGATAAAGTTCCTGCCGTTCCGGGCACAACTGAACAGCCCGTTCGTAGTTGGTCAAGGCCCCGGAATCCGCCATGCCATCGCGCAGCATCCCCACAGCGAAGTTGGCCAGAGCATCCGCTAGTGCAACATCGGCCTTGCTCAATTCCGACACCGGCGTCTCGATCCTGGCGGACGCATCAGGAGCAGTTCGGCATCCGGCCATAAAACAAAACAGCGCGCAAACCATCGCCATGCAAACCCGACCCAGCCCTATGGATGAAAACTTCAAAACCCGTTGCCCTTCTGCGTCAAAAGCCTCGCGGCGCTTGACATTCGCAACTCCTTGGGCAAAGCAGGCTAGCGAGGACCGAATGGCTTGCTCGACTGCGCGAGGTTCCATAAAACTGACCCCGCGGCTCTTGCCCTGCGTAGCCCCTTGGGCGAAGCAAGTGGCCGCAGGGCGCTTCACTTATTGATATTTTTATGCCGATTAGCTTTTAGGCGTTTCCGGCGTTTATGCTTGGACATTTTCTTCTGGCGCCATTTTTTAAGAGATCCCATACCGCTTTCCTCCTCCGTCAATACGCACTCACATCACCTTGCTTCATCTCGGATTATGCCGGCTCCACCGTTTAGCCCCGTTGCTAAACCGGCTAATTCAGCTTATTAACATACAGCATCGAACTACGCAATCACCTTGTTCAAGGGGATCTCGACAATACCTTCCGCACCCACCGCTTTTAGCTTGGGTATGATTTCCCGAACTATACGATCTTCAACCACCGATTCGATGGCGACCCAGTCGGTGGTGCTGAGCGGATTGATGGTGGGCGAATGCAGGGCCGGTAGTATTTTCAGGATAGCCGGGACCTGCTTGCGGGACGCATTCATTTTCAACAACACCCGCGTTGCGGCGACCAGCGCGCCTTGCAAAAGAATCGCCAACTGTTCAATTTTAGTGCGCTTCCAAGTATCGCTCCAGGACACCTTGTTGGCTATCAATTTAGTCGTAGACTCCAATATTGTTTCCACGATGCGTAAGTTGTGCGCCTTCAGGGAGGAGCCGGTTTCCGTCAGCTCCACAATGGCATCCACGAGATCTGGAGCCTTCATCTCGGTGGCGCCCCACGAGAACTCGATCGCGGCCGTGACCCCCCGACTTTCCAGAAAACGACGGGTAAGCCCCACCGCTTCCGTGGCAATACGCTTGCCCTGCAGATCGGCAACGGTCCGGATCGACGAATCATCGGGCACAGCCAGCACCCAGCGAACCGGCCTTAAGCCCTGCTTGGCATACACCAAGTCGGCAATTTCCACGACATCGGAAGCGTTTTCCATAATCCAATCGTAGCCCGTAATGCCGGAATCCAGCAGGCCAAGCTCCACATAGCGGCTGATTTCCTGAGCCCGCAATAAACGCACCTCGATTTCAGGATCATCGCTGGCAGGCCGATACGAACGAGAACTCACCGTCACCGAGAAGCCGGCTTTTTTCAAAAGCATAATCGTCGCTTCCTGAAGACTTCCTTTTGGCAAACCCAGCACTATTTTATTCATAACCTCATCCGGTGCAAATTTGGCGGTAAACAAAACGACTCCCGCAATATATCGTATTGACGGGCAAGGTCGATATTAAAATGTCCCGACTTTTCGGAAATACATGCAATACTCGGCGAGTATACATTGTTCACACTTGGGTAGACGCACGCGGCAGACATGTCGTCCGTGTGCGATCAGATACAGGTGCAGGGGCAAAATCAAGCGGGCTGGAACCAGGCTCTCCAGGATATTAGGCACCTTGTCAATCGGCATATTTGAACGAATCCAACCCAGGCGGCCGGCAATGCGATAGACGTGCGTATCCACCGGCATGACCGGTCGGCCGAATCCGAACAGCAGTACACAACAGGCTGTTTTCAGACCTATGCCGGGCATGGCGGTTAACCAAGCCAGACCATCCGCGGAACTCAACGTCGCGATCCGACCCAGGCTGAGCCGGCCCTCGCTTTGCCGAATCAGTCGGAGCACCTCCTGAATCCGTTTCGCCTTGATGCGGGCCAGTCCGCCGCAACGGATCACAGCTTCGATCGCACGCAGCGGCGCCTGCGCCACCCGCTGCCATGTCGGAAACCGGCGACGCAGAGCCAGATAGGCGCGTTCCGAGTTAACATCGCTGGTATTCTGGGAAAGAATCGTCGCGATCAACACGTTGAGCGGCGGTTCCAATTTCCGGGAAGCGGGGGGACCATAAGCGCGATTCAATGCGCGATACACGGCAAGTGCATCCAGACGCAAAGCGGCGGCTTTCATAATGGCTTCCATGCTGGACAGCGATTTTCGACGATCATCCGTATGGCTGCGGGGTAAGCCGCATGTTCCTGCGCCTGTATCCGAGCGTGCAGGGTTGCGGGCGTATCAGCGTCCAGAACCGGCACCGCCTTTTGCAGAATGATACGACCGGTATCCATGCCGGCATCCACGAAGTGCACGGTGCAGCCGGTTATTTTCACGCCGTAATCCAGGGCCTGTTTCCAGGACTCCAGGCCCGGAAACGCCGGCAAAAGTGAGGGATGAATATTGATGATCCGGGAGGCATAGACATCCAGCAGACGGGCCTTGAGCATGCGCATGAAGCCGGCCAGGACAACCAGCTCGGCGCCGCAGCCGCGCAGACACTCGATGAAACGCAACTCGGCGGGGCCATCCAGCTTGGTTTTAAATGGCGTGGTGTCTATAAATTCGGACGGGATGCCCAAGCGGCGCGCGCGCTCCAAAATGAACGCATCGGACACATCGGAAAACACACCCGTGATCCTGGCGTTCAGCGATTCGTTCCGGATCGCGTCGGCGATGGCCTGAAAATTACTGCCATTTCCCGATCCGAGCACGGCGATGGACAATGCTGGCCTGGTATTCATGCGCGACAGCATAGCAAAGGCGCAGAAGCGAGGCAACCATTTATTGTAAGGAGCACAAAGAATGGTTGATGGTTTATGGTTTATGGTTTATGGTTATTAAGAATAAGTTTTGACTAATAACTAATCCATGACACAGCAACCATTCCTAATAACCATTAATCATTCTTTATAACCATTAACTATTTTTCAGAAGGGCGATTAGCTCAATTGGCAGAGCGCTACCCTTACACGGTAGACGTTACAGGTTCAAGTCCTGTATCGCCCACCACCGGAAAACAGATGAGTTATGACGTTCAAACCGCAAGCATTCGAATGACCCGGCGCCAGTTCGGAAAAACATCCTTCCTGCTGGCAGGCGCGGCATTGCTCGCTCGGCCCCTGGCGCTCCAGGCAGCGACTGCTCCGATCCGTAATCCGACACCGCTGCTCAAGATATTGAAGGCCCGCCTGGCTTTTTCCCCGCGGTCCGCCTGGTCGCGTCTGGCGCCGATATACGCGCGTCTGGGTGCAGCAGGAAACTATTACCGCATCACGATCCACCATGAAGGCCACAAGACTAATTACCACCGCTCGATCCCGGAGGTGACCCGCGACCTCAGACTTGACCAAGCCGCGCACCGACGCCGCGGCTTCGGTGACATCGCCTATCATTTCATGATCGACTATGGTGGCAGGCTCTGGGAAGGACGCTCCTTGAAATACCAAGGCGCGCATGTCTACAGCCGGAATCCCGGCAATATCGGGATCATGCTCCTGGGCAACTTCGAAAAACAGAAGGCGTCTAACGCTCAGAAAAGTTTATTGCTAAAGCTGGTCACCGAACTCCGGAAATTTTATGGAATCGGAAGTCGCCGGATTTACGGCCATCGGGACCTGGATGCCACCTTGTGCCCCGGCCGGAACCTGTACACGTTCCTCCCAACTCTCAAGTCCAGAACATGATCGCCGGGCCGAAGGCAAAAGGTCGCCTATGACAACAAGAAAGAGCGCCCTGGGGAAGACGAACACAGCTTATTCACAAATCGCCTGATTTGCCTGGCATCGAGCGCGAGCAACATTAAGGCTGCTGAAGACCGGCAGCGGCTTTGTCGAGGGATGGACAATCCTGAATATTCAGCAATGCGGCACCGGAATGGATGCGTTTGACCAGCCCGCAAAGCACCCGGCCCGGACCGCACTCAACATAACGTTGAACGCCCTGCTGCCGCAGCCATTGAACGGAAGTCACCCACTGTACGGACGATGTCACCTGGCGCACCATTTCGCGCTTGATCTCCTCCGGCATGCCGTGCGGCAGTCCTGTAACGTTGGAGACCACCGGCATAGCGGGTGGGCGAATCACCACGGACCGCAGAAACTGCTCCAACTTGCGGGCGGCTCCGCTCATAAGGGACGAATGGTAGGCGCCGGCCACGTTGAGCAGGATAGCGCGCTTGGCGCCGGCAGCGACCGCCATCTTTTCCGCCTGCTGAATGCCGTCTTTCGGTCCGGACAACACCGTTTGTTCGGGCGAGTTGAAATTGGCGATTTCCACGCCGGCAGCGGCCGCTATTTTTGAGAGCACATTCCCAGCCAGGCCAATCACACTTAACATCGCGCCGGCGCGTTCTTCGCAGGATTCCTGCATGAAACGCCCACGGGCCGCAAGTATGCGCAAACCATCCTCGAAAGAAACGGCCTGCGCCAGACACAAGGCCGACCATTCCCCGAGGCTTAGACCCGCGGCGCACTCAACCGCCAGGGAAGGAACGCGCAGGCTTAAGGCCCGCTGACAGACCAGGCTAACGACAAAAACGGCAGGCTGGCAATGCTGGGATTTCAGCAGTTCTGTTTCCGGGCCTTCGAAACACAGCTTGGCCAAGTCATAGCCAAGCGCCTCGTTGGCTTGCGCGAACAGGCCGCGACACTCGGGAAAGGTTTCGGCCAAATCGCGACCCATGCCGACAAACTGGGCGCCTTGTCCCGCGAAAATCAAACTTGTTTTAGAATTCATCTCGAAAAACAAACAAACTACCATTCCAGGACACTAGCCGCCCAGGTAAAGCCGCCGCCAAATGCCACCATGAGCACGATATCGCCCTTGTGAATGAACCCGGATCGGGCGGCCTCATCGAGCGCCACTGGAATGGATGCAGCCGACATATTCCCCGTATGCGGCAGGTTGATGTAATACTTTTCGATCGGCGCGCCAAGCCGATCGCCGATAGCCTGGACAATGCGCACGTTGGCCTGATGCGGAATAATGCAATCAACCTGGTCAATAGTCAGATTGCTTTGTTGTAACGCCTGATTGGCCGCGTTCAACATAGAGTTGACGGCATACTTAAACACTTCCTTACCGGCCATCTTTAGGTAATGCAAGCGATCCTTGATCGTTTGTTCCGAAGTTGGGTTGCGGCTGCCGCCGCCCGGCATACTAAGGAGATGGCTCAGGTTGCCGTCGGATCCCGTAACGCAGGAGATGATCCCGCGCTTACCGGGTTGGCTCTGGAGCACGGCTGCGCCAGCGCCATCGCCAAAGAGAACGCAGGTGGATCGGTCCTCCCAATCGGTGATGCAACTCAACTTCTCGGCGCCGATTATAAGAATTGTCTCAGCCGAGCCGGAGGCGATGAATTGGCGAGCGGTTTCCAGAGCGAACAGAAACCCGGAACAAGCGGCTTGCAGGTCGAAACAGGCCGCTTTAACGGCGCCTAAAGACTTCTGCACAAAACAGGAAGTGCTGGGGAAAAACATGTCGGGCGTTATCGTCGCCACCAGGATCATATCCAGGTCTTGCGCAGCGACCCCGGCCTGCGCCAAAGCGCGGCGGGCGGCCTCAATCGCCAGATCGGAGGTGGCCTGATCCTTGGCCGCGATATGACGTTCCTTGATCCCGGTGCGCGTCACGATCCACTCATCGGTTGTGTCCACCATTTTCGCCAGATCAGCATTGGTCAAGATCCGTTCCGGCAAATAGGAACCAGTCCCGATAATGGATGTTGAACGCAAAGCTACAGTTTTGCCCGTATCGATCGGGCGACTTTTTATCATAGTCATGGCACGCCTCCCACCGCACTGATTATCAAATCGTTAATTTGGAATTTGACGGCATCCCGGGCCGCCCTAACGGCTTGCACAATTGCCCGGGCCGAAGAAGACCCATGGCAAATAATACACACCCCGTTGACGCCCAGCAAGGGGGCGCCACCGTACGTTTCGGAATCAACATGACGTTTCATGGCCCGCACGGCGCCCATCAACAAAGTTGCGCCCAGCAGGCGGATCGGATTCTGAGTGAATTCCTTCCTGATCCATACACTGATGGCATGGGCCAAACCCTCGCTGGTTTTGAGAATCACATTGCCCACGAAACCATCGCAAACCACGACATCGATTTCACCCTTGAACATATCGCTACCCTCGATGTTACCTTTGAAATTCAGCTTGGATTCGTTCAAAACCCGGAAAGCCTCCTTGGTCGCCTCATTGCCCTTGCTGTCCTCGGCCCCGACACTGATCAGGCCGATCAGCGGATTGTCCTGACCAAGGATCTTGCGAGAATACACATGGCCCATAGCCGCGAACTGAAACAACAGGCGCGGCGGGCAATCGGTGTTGGCACCGGCATCGATCAGCACAAACGGCTTGGTCGGGCTGGGCATGACCGCCGCGATCGCCGGGCGATCAATCCCCTTCAGAGTGCGCAGTTTCAAGGTGGCGGCAACCACAACGGCGCCCGTATTGCCGGCCGAAATCATGGCCTCGGCCTTGCCTTCCTTAACCAAGTCCATGGCCCGACTGATGGAAGAATCACGTTTGCGCCGGATAGCCGCAGCCGGCGGTTCATTCATCCCGACCACTTCAGAAGCGTGAAAGATTTCAACGCAAGCGGGAACCTGGCGCGCCTTCTGCAATTCGCGCCGGATGGCCTGCTCGTCGCCCACCAACACCAGGGAGTCTATTCCCGAGAGGGAAGTCGCCGCCAAAATGGCGCCTTCCACAATTTTCGCCGGCGCAAAATCGCCGCCCATCGCATCAATGGCAATACGCATGGGCTCTATTCCGCTTTAATAGTAATTACCTGGCGCCCCTTGTAATACCCGCAGGCGGGGCAGACCCGATGCGGCAAATGGGGCTGATCGCAATTGGGACAGGGCTTCGAAGCGGGCAAAGTTATTTTATGCGATCGCCGGCGCATACGAACTTGGCTATTGGAAGTTTTTCTTTTAGGAACGGCCATCAGATTTCTCCTTATCGACGCCCCTGCCGTCAATCTATATTCAGACGGGGCCTGTTGGGCTGCATTATAGTTTCAACCGATCCAGAACACTCCAAGCCTCCGGAGCTGCCGCCGGACGGCAGGCGCACGCCTGCTTGTTCAAGTTAACGCCACACACATGACACAAACCGCGGCATTCAGGCGAGCAAACCGAGTTGATAGGCAAAGCAAGGAGAATATCCTCGCGGATATCTTCGGTCAAGTCGATTGATTCTTTTTCTGAAGACAGCGGGAAGGATCGGATAAAATCCGAAACTCGCACGCGCTTGGAAAACCATACAGCACAGCGCGCGCACATGAACTTCATGGTCGCCGCCAAACTGCCACGCACCAACAGGTCATCGTTCAGCCGTCGGGCGACCAGATCATAGCGTATCGCCCCGCCGGCGCGGACAAACATTTCGGATTCCAGCTCCAGAATCGCGGCCGGTTCCTGGCCCTTATAATTACGATCCTTCAGATGTAAGTCGCCGGTTTCAATAATCATAAATCGCCTGCGCCGTTTCTCCCACGGGTCATTGCCCTCAGGTCACGGGCTTGACCGGAAAAACCGGCTGTTGCGCCATTTTGCGACGCAAAGCATCTTGCACGAAACCCGGCACAAATACGCCGGCGTCTCCGCCCAAGGCCGCGATTTCCCTGACCATGCTCGAACTAACATAACTATAAACCTCGTTGGGCATCAGGAACAGGGTTTCAACATCCGGCGCCATTTTACGGTTTGTCAAGGCCATCTGAAATTCATATTCGAAATCGGAAAACGCACGCAAGCCGCGCAGCACCACGCGCGCCTTCTTGCGCCGCACGTAGTCGACCAGGAGCCCGTCGAACGAATCCACCTCGACATGCGGCAGGTCGGCAGCCAGGGTCCGGGCCAGCTCCAGCCGCTCCGCCAATGTAAAAAGCGGGATCTTGCGAGACCCCGCGGAAATCGCCAGGATCAGCCGGTCAAACATGCGCGTTGCACGCTTGATCAGATCCACATGCCCCAACGTAATGGGATCGAATGTACCCGGATATATAGCCACCGTGCTCATACATAAAGCCCCAATCTATCACCAGCCAAACAACAGATTCCCGCGCTCACCTTGACAACAGGCAGATACGCGTTTCACCATATTCCCGTGTCTTCAGCAATTGCCATCCCAGCAAGGGCACAACGGGAGATTGCGCCGCCAGCTCCGCTATGAATAAACCAGATGCACTCAACATATAGCCCGCAGCCAACGCGCACAAGATATTTTTTAACCAAGTTCCGCTCCGGTCATAAGGCGGATCCGCGATAATAATGTCAAAAGGCTGGCCTGCCGGCGTCTGGCGGAGGAAAGTCAACGCATCAGCTTCAACTACTCGCGTTTCCGGCGCGGATCGCGCAGCCGCAGCGCCAAGTTCGGAACCGGCCAGCGCATGCGTTCCGCACAATGCCCGGATATTATCCCGCAATACGGCCAGCACCCGGCGATCAGATTCAACCCACCATACACTCGCGGCCCCGCGGCTGTATGCCTCCAGTCCCAGCGCGCCGGAACCCGCGAACAAGTCCAGAACCCTCGCTCCTCTAACCGTGTCCGCCAGAGATGAAAACAGGGCCGCGCGCACGCGATCCTGCGTCGGCCGGACTCCGGCTTTAGGCACTCGGACCAATCGGCGTGCCAGACTGCCACCTGTAATACGAATAGCCATGATTAATTAGCGTGCTCAAATAAAGGAGCGCTTGATCTGCCGAAATTCATCAGGCCAAGCCCCGGTCAATGTTGCCCAAATGCGTACCCGGGATTATCCGACCAGCGCGCAAATTCCGCCATATCTCCCGGACCTGCTCGGGGGTATAGGGCCGGAACAGGAAGTCGGCCCGCAAGCGGACGGCGCCAGCCTGGTTTAGATCCTTAAAACGTGGCGCAAGACAGAACGGCCGGCTGTTGATCAGCACCGTTCGGCAGCGTCGGTTGAACGCCAGCACATGATCGCCAAATGAAGATTTAAGATCCATGGATTCAACGCAAACATCTTTCCGCCCGTCACACGCGCAGCTCGCTCCCGCGCAGGCTTCAGAAATAAACAAAGGCGTATCCTGATAAGCCACCACCACCGTAAACACACCCCATTCGGCCAACAGGCTACGCATGTTTTCCAAGCCGTCTTCCGGTGAGAGCGTCAGGTAATCGGCGCCCAGGGCCAGGATCTGCCGGGCCGCCGCCCGATTAGTGGCGTAAATCGGCCAGTCTGCCGCAATGTTGATTGCTTGCCTTGCTGATATCAGCACGCTTTTCAGCCAGGCCCAGCCGGAGATATTAGCTATCTGCCATTTTATCCAACCGGCTTGGATCAAGCTCCTAATGTCTTCGCCCAGATCGCCGTGTTCCCAAGCACGACTGATCGGCGGCAGGGCCAGACGAAGATGCTCGCGGCCCACTCGATCGGCCAAGCGCCGCAAGCGTTCAGGCAAATTGTCCAAAGATTCCGCGCCGATTTCCAGGATCAGCTCATCAATACCGGACCAATCTTCGGCTTCAAGCAGGTCCAGCGCGGCCGGCGCATCCGTCTTTAGGGACCATCTGAAATCTGACGGCTGGCGCATCCGCTCCGCGGGCATGCGGTCTGTATAGCGGAGCACGATCTTTGGATCCGGAACGGAAAACTCTTCCTTAATTGGCTGCAATCTTTGCCGAAGCGCGGCGTTCCATTGCCCCTCCAGATCTTCCAACAGCTGGCGTCGCAAAGGATTCAAGCGCGACATCGGCACGAACCGGGACTGCGGGTTGGAAATGGTCAAGGCTCCAGCCGCAAACTGGCTCGCGCCCAGCTTGGCAAACACCTCCTTGAACGTCTTATCCATCCTATCCGGATCGACGGCGACTTGGAAATCGCCGGTCACGGAGAGCGAGGTTTCGACAGCTAACGGCAACTGGTCCGGCAGCGAGGCGGTGACCAGTAAAAGTTTGGGGGAAAGTTTTATATTAAACACCACCAGCGGACGCACCCGAAAGAGACCGGGCTTGGGCCTCTTAAAACGATAACGCCGCTTAATGGCCTGCGCAGAAGCGCAATAGATCATGGCCCCTTGGGGAAGATCAGGATGATCCGCCGGCAAGGCCACTTCCAGCACAGAGCCGGCCGGCGCGCAATAGCGGTATTGGTCACCAGCCCGCCCGGACTTGGACGGAATATTGTTCGGCAAGCTCACGATTCTGAACCAGTTCACGGCAAATCCATAAGGACGCGCCAGGCCGGGCACATCAACCTGCAATCCATCATGTAGTTCAATTTCACGGGCGCTCCGAAAACGCAGGCGCCCCTCTCCGCTGCGTGAGCGAATAACGGCATCCACCTTGCCGATCGGAGTTCCCCTATGGCCCACCCAGCCCATATCAATAACCTGCCGGTTCGCGCGGGACAAGGCAAACAGGGAAGTCCAGGGTCGGCTAAAGATGGTTTGAATATCGGCGGCCAATTCCCGGGCTTCCACGTCCGCAAGCGCACCATCCAGTAGTTTGCGGTAAAAAACAACCGTGGCCGCCACGTATAACGGACTTTTTTTGCGGCCCTCAATTTTGAGGGCCGTCACCCCGCTGCGTCGCAAGGCGGGGATAACATCGGCCAGGGCCAAGTCTTTCATGGAAAAAAGGAACCCAGCCGGTGGCTGGACACCGGCCAGAGCGGGAGCGCTCCCCGCCAGCGTAAAGCGGTCCCGGCACAGATAAGCACAGCGGCCGCGGTTGCCGCTGCGCCCCAGGATCTGTGAGGAAAAGAGGCAGAGCCCGCTGTAGGCATAGCAAAGTGCGCCGTGCACAAAGCTTTCGGTCTCAATCCCGGGGACGGCTGCGCATTGCGCAATCTCCTCCAGCGTTAATTCGCGCGCCAGGGTCACGCGGGCAAACCCCATGTCCCGGGCAGCCTCCACTCCATACCGGCTGTGAATCGCCAGCTGGGTGCTGGCATGCAGGCGTAAGGCGGGGAAATGGCGGCGCGCGATATAGCCGACTCCCAAGTCCTGGACGATCAGCGCATCCACACCTATTTCGGATATCGCGCCCAAGCAGTCAACGAGTTCATCCAGTTCATGCTGAAGCATCAGGGTGTTGAGCGCGACATATATCCGGCGGCGGGGCGCGAGTGAGTGCGCATAAGCAGTTATTTCCGAGAGCTGTTCCAGCGTAAAATTTTCGGCATCGGCCCGCGCTGAAAATTTGGCCAGGCCCAGGTAGACGGCATCGGCGCCGTAATGCAAGGCCGCGTAACCGGATTCCGGCCCTCCGGCCGGGGCCAGCAATTCGAGGGACCGCGGGACATGTTGCACACAGTGCTTCATCTGTCATCTAATCGGCGGAAGCCGCGTTCAGGTTATCGCTGGTTACCAGCGCATATGCGTTATGATTATGAATGCTCTCCAGATTTTCGCTGGCCACCTGAAACCAGGTAATGCGCTTGTCCCGGCGCAGGCGGCGTGCGACTGCGCGGGCCACGTCCTCGGCAAAGCGCGGCCGGGCATAAGCCTGCTCCGTTATGCGTTTTTCATCCGCGCGCTTGAGCAGGGAAAACAGCCCGGAACTAGCCTCGGCCTCAGCGAGCGAGATCAATTCCTCGATCCACACCAGTTCCCTGCAGCGCACCTGAATGGTTATCCAGGAGCGCTGGTTATGGGCGCCGTGCAGGCTGATGGCCTTGGAACAGGGACAAAGGGTGGAGACCGGCGTCATGACCTCGACAATCAGATCCAAGGCCGGACGCCGCCGCCGGCTATAGGTTGCCAGAAACGCGCACTGGTAGTTCATCAGCGCGCGGGCCTTCGAAACCGGCGCGGTTTTTTCGATAAAATAAGGGAAGCTGATTTCTAAATGCGCAGTCTTGGAATCGAACCGATCAACCATGGTTTTAAGAATAACGTCAATATTACGCAGCGAAATCTGGCCGCGTTGTTCGTTGAGCACTTCCACGAAACGGGACATGTGTGTCCCCTTGAAGTGATGCGGGAGGTCCACGAACATGTTAACGTTGCTCACAGTGTGCTGGACCTTGTTCTCGCGGTCCAGCACCGCAATGGGATACTGCAGATTTTTAATGCCGGCTTTGCGGATCGGGATCTGGCGAAAATCACGCTTGTTTTGAATATCTTTCATATGTAGTACCGTTTTGGTCAAGGTTAGCACGTCTATGGCGCGGATATATTACGCCACGTCGGGAAAATAACAATAGCGAACTCGCGAGGCCTGGCATACGACCCGTGGAATGATAGACGGCTACAGCTTGCCCGGTGCCGCACGCAGGCACCTGAATGCCGCGACGGGTCTTCATGGCCAAGTCAGCATTGTGCCGGTATAACGGGTCCTGAAATGGGTGGGCACCAAAACATACGACGATTGGACCAAACGGCCGTTAATACAGCGCATATTCGGATAGACCGCAAAAGCATCGGGATAGCGATAATCGTAACCATAAAAAAAACGCGATGGCTGCCGGATTTCAACATGGGGCCCCCGCTCATAGGTGAAGGTCGAAACTTCGCTGGCAGCAGCTGCCGCAGCAGCCGTCGCAGCCGCAGCAGCATCCGCCCGGTCCGCTTTATCTTTTTGACGTTGAAGAGCCAGCTCCTCCTGTCTCTCTTGCTGCTGCCGTTTCTGTTCAGCCCAGAGCCGGTTCAAACCGTCCTTTTCCACAGACGCCATCCGCCGGATTGAGAACAGATCCCCGTCCGCGCTAAGCATCACACCGTCTGCGTCGATTTCCTCCACGAAGACCGGCTTGTTGTCCAACCCAAAAACATCCTTTTCCCGAACGTTCCACCAGAAGCCGCTATCCAGGCGGACCAACCGGGCCACACGCCCGGGGCATGGCAAAGGCCGATCCTGTTCAAGGACAATTTTTTCGCCGGCCGGTCCAACGAGGGTCGCTTTTCCGGCTGCTTCATCCAAAGTGGCATTAAGCGACGGCATATACACCTGGTTGGTTTTTAGATCAAAACCGACGACCCGGTAAGGACCGAGAAAATCGCCTGTTCTAACGAATGAGGTACGCCCATTACGGTGGTTGAAGGCCAGGAGTGGGTCTCCGTCGGCGCTGGCTATGGCGCCGGTGAACAGGTATTCAAAGGAATCCTGGTCCGTCCTCAGAACACGCACATCGGCCATGTCTGCCGCAGCGTCGGCCAGGGTATCCGGCAAGTTGGGCAACGCGACCATGCAAAAACATAGCACAACCTGCCAAGGGATAAATTGAAAAATGAACCGGCATTTCATATTGCTTCAAATTATCCACATTACACACAAGCTGTCGAGGATATTGCGCCACTCCTGCTCGACCACCTTCTATCTTGCATAGTAACCGCCTGCGCGTTTATAGTGGTGCCATGAACACATGTACTCATCTTGATGCTGGCTCTGATCTCTCCGAATTGGATTCCTTCGACGGGGATTGCCGCCGCCGGGCCCTGGCCCGCCTGGTCGCTGACAGCAGCGCTCCGCCACCCGTTCGGCCGCTGGTCAACATGCATCTGCACTCGTTTTTTTCATTCAACTCGCTGGGTTATTCCCCTTCCCATCTCGTATGGGAAGCCCAACGCAACGGTCTGTATGCGGCCGGGTTATGCGATTTTGACGTCTTGGACGGATTGGAAGAATTTATCCGGGCCGGACTGATCCTTGGACTGCGTGTAGCCGTCAACCTGGAAACACGCGCCTTTGTCAAGGAATTCGCGGATGTAGACATCAATTCGCCGGGTGAACACGGCGTGGCCTATATCATGGGCGCCGGTTTCCCGCGTGTGCCGGACGCAGGTTCTTCTCCCGCGGCGACCTTGGCCGACCTCAGCCGGCAAGCAGGCGAACGCAATCGGGCGCTGGCGCGCCGCATCAATAACCGTCTCACTGACATCGCCCTCGATTACGAACATAACGTCAGCCGCCTCTCTCCCGGCAACTGCCCCACCGAACGCCACTTGGTGCGGGCCTATCGTCTGCAGGCCGAAGCCCGGTTCCCGGACCGCGAACGGCTGCATGCCTTCTGGGCCGAGATCATGCAAAAAAATCCGGCAGCAATTGATTCTCTGGCCGCTCACGAATCAGCCATGGAGGACGCCATCCGATCGGCCCTGGTCAAGCGCGGCGGCATTGGCTATGAACCACCCAGCGCCACAACCTTTCCGCTCGTGGATAACTTCATAACCTGGGTGCTGGCCTGCGAAGCCATGCCCATGGTCACCTGGCTGGACGGCGCCAGCGTCGGGGAACGGGATATGCGCGCCATGTTCGATTGCCTATTGGCCAAGGGCGCCTGCGCCCTGAACATCATCCCCGACCGCAATCACAATATAACCGACGCCGCGACGCGCGCCGTGAAGCGCCAGAAGCTGGACGAGGTTGTTCGACTCGCAGACCGGCTCGATCTGCCCATCAACATCGGCACGGAAATGAACAAGGACGGCCAGCCCTTCACAGACGATCTCAACTGCGAAGCACTGCGGCCGTATCAAGAAATATTCCTGCGCGGCGCCCGAATCGTGGTGGGCCAGAGCCTGCTGGCGCGCTACGCGAGTTTTGCATACACCGGCGCCGCCGCCAAGGCCGAGTTCGGGCAGGACACCCGGCGTAAAAACAGCTTATTTGAGGCCGTGGGCAACCTGCCGCCCCTGACCGAGCCACAAGCCGACCGGCTGGAAGCCATGGGCCGCGCCAAGGCCCTGGCCTGTCTGCGGGATTCCGTTAGGCATGCGCACTGGGTAATGTGAAGTCTGGTGTTATTTGCCCGCACTCCTTAACTTCAGATTTCCTGATCCGCGCTTAAAGAAGCGCGGATCAGTGATTTGATCAACA
>CAZALU010000023.1:0-40447 GCA_964486075.1 uncultured Verrucomicrobiota bacterium | reverse complement strand
AGGCTTCATCCGGCCTTTCAGGAACTCGAAGAATTCCTAATTTGGAACCGTAGAGTCGCGAGTCAAAAGAATTTATTGCGGAACCTCTCTTCTTCTCTCCTCTTTGCGATTTTTGTGTTCTTTTGTGGTTGAAAATATTCTTTTACCTAAAAACCGGAGAGGAAAAGAATTATCTCGCGCAGAGACGCAGGGCCGCAGGGTTCAGATCTGGAGCAGAACACTCAGCGTCTCTGCGTCACTGCGGGAGAACAATCTTCTCTTGCCTGAAGACCTGTGAGGAACGGAATTATCTCGCGCAGAGACGCAGGGCCGCAGGGTTCAGATATAAAACAGATAACTCCGACACGCCGTTACTCTCCGACCTCTCACCGCTCACTGCTCACTGCTCACCGCTCACTGCTCACTGCTCACTGCTCACTGCTTACTGCTTACTGCTCACTGCTCACCGCTCACTGCTCACCGCTCACTGCTCACTGCTCACTGCTCACCGCTCACTGCTCACTGCTCACCGCTTACCGCTTACCGCTCTGTAGGCGTGGTGTTGCCCAGGCACTGTTCCAGGACCGGATGCGTCAGCGTGGCCCGCACGAGCTGCCAGACTTCCCGGTCGCGTTCGTCGTCCAGTTTCGGCACGAACCCGAAATCGAGATACATTTTGATGGCCGACTTGCGCTCCCCGGAGGTCCGCAGCCAGGCCTTGTCATGCCACTGGGCCAGGGCGCGCAGAGCATGGCTGAGCGCCGCCCGCCCAAGCCCCCGGCCCTGGTACGCGGGCCGGATGGCCACCCAGTGAATGCGTCCGTAGTTCGCGCCGCGGTAATCCAGACTGTACCAGGCGCTGATGGCGCCCAGCGCCACGCCACGGGTGTCCACCACGAAAAAACAACGTCGCTCGGCGGCAGCCGGATCGTCGCCGAATTCCAGCGTGAAAAGGTCGTCGGCAATGGGATAGCTCCGCTCCGCGTCGCGCTCGATATCCAGCCACAGCCCTTCCTCGCCCCGGCGGAACGAGCGTATGCCGAATCCTTCGGGAAACGGCGCCCGCGGGATATCTCGCAGATGCTCCCGGATCATGTCGATGGGATCCTCCAGTTTGGCAGGACTGCGCGGCGCGAATTCCGCGCCGGACGGCAATTCGCGAGCGCTGGCAAATAAACGCGCGGCGGCGGCATGACCGCGGCGTGGCCGGCGCTCGCGGGTCAACACCCCGTAAGGGCTCGTGACAATTCCCCGGAACCACGGCCCCCCGCCGGGCCAGGGATGGTCCGCATAACACCAGATCGTGGCGCCGCACACATAGGGGGCCTGCATACCCGCGAACTCGGCTTCGAACGTGCGGACTTGCATATCCTCACCCAAACCGTTCCCGGTCACTCCTTCGAGGCATGGATAGCCAAACTCGGTGACTAAAATAGGCTTATCGGGGTAAAGGGCATGGAGCTTGGCCATCTTGTCGCGCCAGTACTCGGTTGAGCGTTGGAAATCATAGCCAAGATTGGCTTCGCAGCCGCGCCCGCCCCAGGAGGGATACTCGTTCAGGCACAGGACGTCATCCTCGTCGAACGCCGCCCGGATATGCCAGCGGAATGACACATGCACCGCCAGGCGCGAAGGATCGAGGCGCCGGGCCATTTTTAGGAGGACGGAATTACCCGCGATCACGGCGTCGTGCGTGTCCATGGTTTCATTGCTCACGGACCATAAAATCACGCACGGGTGGTTGAAATCCCGCGCAATCATTTTTGCCAGACTCCGCTGCGCGGCCTCGATCTTGACGGCCGATTCTTTACCGCCATCGACGGACTCCATACCGGCCTTGTTTGGCCCCCCGAACCCTTCGGCAAACTGCGCCCAGCCCCACCAGTACAACGGAATTTCGTCCATGACCAAAAGCCCGAGTTCGTCACACAAGTCCAGCTCGGCGGAATCGTGCGGATAATGGCAAAGCCGGACAAAGTTGGCGCCCATGCGTTTCATGTCCGTAAAATCGCGGCGGGCCATCTCCGTGTTCTTAGCCAGCCCGGTGTCCGGCGCGTCCTCGTGGCGGTTAAAGCCGAACAGGCGGATGGGCCGTCCATTCAACAGCAATTGCCCATCCCTGGCCCTGATGGTGCGGAAGCCGAAGCGGCTGGAGAGCCGGTCGACCGCGCCGCCGGGTGTCGACTCCAAGGTGGCCTCGGCCGTGTACAGAACCGGGGCATCCGGCGTCCACGGCCGCGCTCCCGGCACCGTACCCTCCAAGCGCGCCTCGAATTCCTTCCCCGGCGCCACGGAAAACGGGCCGCCTCGAAGTTGACCGCAAGCCGCGCCGGCGGAATCCCGCAGTTCAGCAACGACCTCAGCCGCCACGGCCGTCAGACTCTCGTTCCTGATACGCACCGCGATTGTGACCAAACCGCTTTCCGGATCAGCCAGCAGGCGAATCCCGTCGAGGTGGACCGAATTCGCGACCTCCAGCCGGACGTCCCGCAGGATGCCGCCGTATGTGCGCCAGCCACGTTCCATGCCCGGCACGTCCTCCGGCCGGCGCGTGTTGTCCACGCGCACCGCCAGCGTGTTGTCGGCATCGAAGCGCAGGTGCCCGCTGACATCAAACTCGAAGGGCAAGTAACTGTCCAGATTATCACCAACCAGTTCCCCGTTAAGCCACACCCGGGCGCGCTGGTTGACCCCATCGAAACGCAAGACGACGCAACGTCCGCGCCACGACTCGGGCACGCGCACCCGCCGGCGGTACCAGGCGGCGCCTTCGTAATACTGCAGCCCCTCGTGTTGGAAGTCGAAGCAACCGGGCACAGCCGCCTCACGCCAGTTGGCGTCGCTGTAATCAGCGGCAGGATACCCGGCCTTCTCGCCTTCGCCGGCAAAGTCAGGCTGAAACTTCCAAGTCCCATTCAATTCGATTCGTTCGCGCATGAGCTTCCTCCAAACAGCGTCAATAATCTTTCATGCCAAAGCGGACTATGCCCACAACCCAACAGGGGGCGGACCTTAGGTATGTGCCGCGCTATGAGCGGCACACTTGGCACCATTCGTAGCGTGGTGCCTGCAAATAACAAATTCCTATTAGATCAAATATAGCGGTTCCTGACAAATAGGGCAATGCGCCGCCTGCCCGGCAGTAATTCTTATTATGGGTTGGCCTCCTGCCGCCTTGCGCGGCAGGAGCCGGAGATTGGCTGGGAACAGCGCGCTTTTCCCAGCCAATCTCCCTTACCCGCGACAAAAGGTCGCGGGGGTACAAGCCATAATGAGAATTGCTACCTACCCGGTAGCCACCAACGCCAGTCCCACACACAGCACAACAACCCCGACAAACTTAGGCGGAAAGTGCGGCTCGCGGAGCAGCAGAATACCCATCAATGCTCCCAGCGGTATACTCAGTTGACGAAAGGCTACCACATAGCTGATGTTTTTGACAAACCCCATCGAAATCAAGACCAGGATATATGCGGCATAGATGCCCGCGCCTGTCAACAGACAGGTCCGTTTGCTTTTTCGCATAATTTGCGCCAGCTCCTTACGGGAAGCGGGGTTGACCGCGATCATCAGCCCAAGCCACAGGTTCGCGCTGACACCCTCCGCGAAAGCGTAAAGAATCGTGATCATCGAGACGCCCATGGATATACTGGTAAGACTACGCAGACGGCGCAAGGCCTCGTCGTCGATGATCGAATAACCGGCGGTTCCGCAAGCCGCCACCAGGGCGAAAGCACAGGTTAGATTCAGATAATTTTTGAGGCGGAAATCACTAAAGTGACGCATCGGCAGCAAAAAACAGCCGGCAACGACCAACGCCGCGCCCAGAATGCATGTCGCGCTTAGCTGATTGCCCTTCCCGAGGAAGACAGTGACGACCGTCACCACGATGATGGGCGAGGACCTGGCCAGCGGATAGGCCACCGACATGTCACCGTTGCGGTAGGCGCCGCCGAGGGCAGCATAGTAGAGGGCCATGCAGAAACCGGTGGCGCCGATCAGCAACCAGACCTGCGGAGGATACTCGGCATACGCCGCGGCATTGGCGATCACCAGCGGCGTCAAGAGCAGGCAACCGGAAGAGTTGGCCACTAGAAAAAATGCCGTCGAAGGGCGTTCGCGATGGCTAGCCAAATTCCATGATGCATGGATAAACGCGGCAGCAACGAGTAAAAGTATCGCGGTGGCGGTCAATTAAAGCTCCATTATAATGCCCATGTCATTCCCAAGAACACATGTTCGGCAATGCTATAAAATATGCTCCGACAACCAACCCCGCCCCGACGGAGTCGGGCCGACCCTCCAAGGAGGGTATCCACAACTTCCTCTTCCCTGTCTTGTCCGGCCTTAGGAGGCGCCGGGCCCGCCTGCAATCCGTCGGCTGACGGATAGCACTGCGGGCAGGGGTGGGTATGCCATCGGAGCAATCACCAATGCGGGCTATGCCCGCAGCCCAAGCATGTTTTTGTCTCGGCGCCTTGGCGCTTTGGAGTGCGCAAGTTAAACTTGCGCTTTATCTTCGGCGAAGCAAACTTCGCCTGAAAAAAAACGGCAGTCTAACAATTGGTGCCTCATCCTCACGGAACCGTTATACAAACCAGGATCGCAGGGATTAACCCTGCGCTACCCCGGGTTGCGGGCGTTAGCCCGCCTTGAACAGGATGTACAGGATCAGCAGCAGCCCCCCGAGCATTCATCCTGCCAATCCTGTATGCCTGTTAAATTCCAAATGAATCATGATTTCATACAACACAGGTCTTATCTATGCGTTCTTTGCGTTCTTTTGCGGTTAAAAAATCGTTTCTTGCCTAAAGACCGGAAGGGAGAGGAATTATCTCGCGCAGAGACGCAGGGGCGCAGGGTCCTGATAGAAAACAGAACTCCGACACGCCGTTACTTCCATACTCCGTTACACTTCCCCTGCGCCGACATGCCTATACGCCGTCACTTGCAGGAAACTTCGTGCCTTAGCATCTTCATGGCAGTTCCTTCTGTCTTAATTCAGACTAAGTCATTTTCTTCGAAGGCCGCACGGGAAAGTAGACCGTGTATGGCTCATCCACGATTTCGTACAAGGGGCGCAGGTTAATATTGGCTGGTTGCCCCACAGTGCGATAACCGGAAAGCCAGGTGCCCCATTGCCGTTCGTTGTCCGGCTTCAGAATTGTATCGGGCCGGGCCTTATCTCCGTAAAGAGTGATCTCGCGATCACAAAGGCCCGCCAGCGCCACAGGTCCGTCAAGAAACGCCACCGTGTCCGGTTCGTCCGGAATCGCGCAAATAGTCAGGCCCTTGGGCAGCTCGAGCTGGATGCTATCCTGATGCCAGCGGCGGCGAATGACACAGAACCCCGGGCGCTTGCCGAGCACAGGTTGCGGCTTACCGTTCAGTTTAAGTATCGGTTTCTTGGTCACCCACCCCGGAATGCGGAGTTTGAGGGCAAACTCTACCGGCGCGGAACAATTGACTGTCAGGCGCACACTAATCCGGTCCGGCCGATGCCGGCTGCCGGCAGCGCTGGCATTGTTGTCCGCAGCGCCCGTCGCCTGCTGATCGAGCGCCAGCTCGATATTGACTTTGCGACCGGCAAGCTCGGTGTGCAAGGATGAGGGAATATACTGGCAGACGGCGATTGCCTCCCGGCCCTGGTAGTAAATCCAGGCATTATGCAGCGTATGGGCCTGGACCAGGGTGCCATGGCAGCACCAGAAATCACAGGTGGGGCTGCCCCAGGGTTTATGACTGCCGGCGGCCAAGGGTAGGAAATAGGCGATCATCCCGGTACGAGGATGCTGCTGGGCCAGGATTCCGTTATAGAGATTGCGCTCCATGTAATCCGCATATTTGGCGTCGCCGCTCCAGCGGAAGAGGTAATCGGCCAGGCGAATCATGTTAAAGACCACGCAATGTTCCTGGTTCTTGTCGCCGCGCCGCGCCGCGTACTCGAAGGGCGGAGTCCAGATTTCGCCCGCAGTCTGTCCGCCGGTGGCATAGACTCCGCGCTTGTCCACGGCCCAGGCCCAATAGTCCTCGACGATCTTGCGCCAGCGTTCGGTGCCGGTGGCCTCGTAGGCCCGCGCCGCCCCATGAACCTCCGGGATGGTGGTATTGGCGTGCATGTTGGTCAGCATGTCCCGGCCCTCGAGCAGGGGCGCAAAGAGACGATTGCGCGTATAGCGTTCCACCAGGTCCAGGTGCTCGCGGGCCTTCGTCCGTGCATAGAGATCAGCCCACACTTCCAGCATGCCCCCGGTTTCGACATCCAGAATGTCGTCCATCTGTTTTCTGGAAAATGGTTTTGTCCAGCGCTGGAACCAGCGGGCGGCCCGTTCAACGATCTCCAGGGCCGTTCGATTGCCGCCAAGGGCGTACATGTCGAAAAGGCCCATGAGGGTTTTATGAATCACGTAGTGAGGCGCCCAGGTTGCTTGACCTTGCGCCGTCCAATGCAGGTATTTTTCAGGGATCGAGAAGACCCATTCGCCGCCGTTCTTTGCCTGGCAGCGCGCCAGTTCGGCGACAATATGGTCGGCGCGGAACTTCAGCTCGGGCTCGTTGCCGGTCGCGATCAAGTGGGCGGCGGCCGCAAGCCAGTGCCCCAGAAAATGCCCACGCACCTGGCTGGATGGCGATTCCCAGCCCCAGTGGCGGTCTTCTCCGCTGTTGCCGCCTCCAAAGACGGTGTTCCGTATCTGTCCGAAAGCGCCGAGCCCGGCCTCGAGATAGTGATTCTGGAGCAGGTTTTCAGGTTTGAGGCTCAGCAGGTAGACGCGGTTCAGGGCCCGGCGGTCCTGGAAGATACCGGCGCCGAGCGTCGCTGCCGCCGGCGGGAATGATTCATAAGTGTTTTTCATTGACGAATAGCTCTCCTGTTCAAGGCGGGCTTTGCCTGCAATCCGTCAGATGCCGGACGTGCCGCCCAAAAATATTTTTACCACTGATTACACCGATTCCACTGATCAGATAACAGAATATTCATATTTTCCTCTATCCGTGCTATCCGTGGATCAGCCCAGGCTGATCCACCGAGGCGGAAAATCTTTAGTCTTTCTCCGTGGTCAGTTTTCTTTTTTTTTCATTTGGGACTCGAACGGCGGGCAGACACACGGGATGTCTCCCCTGTCGTTACGGACGGCGATCGTAAACGGATTGCACGCGAGCTTCCTGGCCCCCGGAACCACCTGCGGCCATTGCTTATACATGGGTTCTACCTTTTTAATGACATTAGGCTCTGCGGTGGCGGACAACGCTGACTGGAGCCGACCACGCTGGGGTCGGCTCCGAAGACCGCGCCCAACGTGCGCGGCGACAAAAGATCATCCGCCGCAGCGAGCAACGCCAACTGTAGCCGACCACGTTGGGGTTGGTTCTGCTCTTCTGTAGTCGAACCCGATACGCTTCATGCTTTGGCGGCGCTCTTCAGCGGTTGCCCGGGCGGAAGCCAGATGCGGTCTGGCTTCAGATGCAAGCATTCAGCAACTTGCCAGGCCGATTCGATATCCTTCAGACGGTTGATATTGTGCGCATCCGACCCGAACGAGAAAGAGGCCCCTTGCTCCGCGATGATCGCCAGAAAGTCCTGGTATTCTTCGACAAACCGTTTGCTATAGCATGTATTGGTAAGGATGGCCGTGGCATTGATTTCAATCGCAGTGCCGGTTTCGCGCGCCGCCTGCCCCAGCTCGCGGGCATAGCTTTCTGGCACGGCGGTCATGGAGTCGAACCAGTGCCAACCCTGGTTATCAAACTCTCTTTTCGGAAACCAATAAGGATGCACAAGAACATCCACCAGCGGATCGGCGCAAGTTTTCAGGTGATGGCGTTGTTGAATATCGACCAGTTTTTTAAGGTCATATTCTTTCAAGTAGGTTCCATGAATACCGCCGATGGCAAACTGGAAGCCATATTGCTCCTTAATATCCTGGCTGAAGACAAAACCTTCGTCAAGCCCGGTGAAGTTCAATTCCACCCCGAAGAAGATGTCGAGCGCGGGCGCCAAGGCCTCGATGTCCTTGCGAATAGGTCCGTGCAGAGGGAGTTTATCAAGGGAGTTCAAGTGGTCGGTGATCCCCAGCTTGGTGACGCCGATCCGTTCGCACTCCTTGACGATGGCCGCCACCTCCATGGTGGCATCGGCGCAACGCAGGTACTTGGTGTGAATATGAAAATCCCAACGCGGTGTTGTGGGCATGCTCGGTTTTCCTTTCTCCAGAATACGACAAACGTTCCTGATTGATTCGGGCGTGGGAATTATGGCGAAATGTATTTTTAAAGGCAATTTAAAAAGGCTAAAGCAGATTTTTTTAGATTGCATTGACTGAGGAAAGAAGTCTATTATTCTTACAACAGCGACCAATGTGGTCTATCATTTGAACAGGTTAGATGTTTTAATCAAAAAAGCTTCTCATTAAAAGAGCTTGCCGTTCCGGCGCAGGCTTAGCGTCTGGGTCAGGTGACGCAAGCAGAAAGGAAACGACATGCGTATGATCAATATAATTCGGCGTGGCGTGATCCCGGCTTTGCTGTGCATGCTGGCGGCGGACCAGGGCGTGGCATGTCCCAACCCTGTTTTTCAGTATGCGCTTGATAACTGGTATGCCGACCTCTACCAGGTAGTGGCGCGCGGCGCCGACTCCTGGCCGGCTGACCAAAGCGCGGCCTTGCGTCTACTCCGGGATGCCGAACGCAGCGGAAGCGCCAACCTGCAGGTGCGGCTTGAGCCGACGGCAACCAATGCCACCGCGCCACTTCTGGAAGTGAATTATGTGGATGCGAGAGGAATCAAGACGGTGGTCTGGAGCGGGACGCCGGATGCCGAGATCGCGCGGAGCCTGCTGAACTCGCCCACGCGCACCAAGATAGCCGACCTGCTGCTGCAACGTAAGACAGCGGTATGGGTGCTGCTGGAAAGCGGCAATCGCAGCAAGGATAACGAAGCTGCCCGGATCATACAAGATGAACTGCATCGCATGGAAAGCGTGCTGACGACATCCACTCCCCAGTTCGAGGGCGGCATGGGCTGGGGCGGCGGGCCGCCGACGGAATCCCCTCCAATATCGTTCGGCTTCTTGCGCTTGCAGCGCAATGACCCGGCCGAGGCCATGCTGGTGCGGATGCTGCTAAAAAGCAAGCCCGACTTGGAAAAGGCGGATAACGAGACCATGGCGTTCCCGATTTATGGCAAGGGCTTGATCCTGGATGCGCTGGTCGGCAAAGCCATCGAACCGCAACGAATCTGGGCGGTGGCCGAGTTCCTGACCGGGCCCTGCTCCTGCGTGTTCAAGGACGCCTGGCACGGCGCATCCCTGCTGCTAAAGGTCAATTGGGACGGCGGGTCGGAGGCGCTCAAGGACACCACCGCGACGGCCGGCGGCGCGCCGGTCGGCGCGGGCGCCTTCCTGCGGCGCATGGAACAAGGCGCTACAAACAGCGTCGCGACAAAGGCGCCGCCAGAAAAAGGAAAATCAAAAGAATGAACTGGTGGAATCTCTCGTTCAAGGAAATCCGTTTCAGATGGACCGGTTTCGTGTTGGGGCTGGTAGCCGTCGCGACCGCAGTCACATGCCTGGTCGGCGCCGTGACCTTGCTCCGCGCGCATGAACTGGGCACGGAACGTATCCTGGCCCAGCGCGAACGTGACACCCGTGATGAAATGCGGCGGCTTGAAGATGATGTCCGCGGCATCATGCGCGAGCTGGGCTATAATCTCCTGATCCTGCCTGCGGATCAGAGCCTTTCACAACTGCGCAGCGACGGTTATCCCGAGACATTCATGCCGGAGGAGTATGTCCACCGGCTGGGCCGTTCTGCGATCATAACCCTGAATCATCTCCTGCCGATATTACAGCAGAAAGTGGTCTGGCCGGAATACTCGCTACCGATCATCCTTTCGGGCACTTCCGGTCAGGTACCGGTCTTAAATAAAGCACAACATTTGCTGCCTGACGGCACTTATCGAGATCCCATTATGCGGACTATTCCAGAGGGGGCCCTGATTGTCGGTGCCGCGATCGGCAAGGAATTGAATCTGCGCGGCGGCGAAACCGTGACCCTCATAGGCGAACAGTTTCGAGTTGTGCGCGTTAATCCGCCCGAGGGCAGCACGGAAGATATCGTAGTCTGGTGCGACTTGGGCAAAGTCCAACGTTGGCTGGGACTGGAGGGCCAGATCAACGGTATCCTGGCCCTGGAATGCATCTGCCGGCCGCATTTGCTGGGGAGCATAACCGAGGAGGTACAGCAGATTCTACCGGATACGCAGGTTCTGGCTTTCAGCTCGCGGATCGTGGCGCGCGCCGATGTACGCTTGCGCGCGCAAGAAGCTTCCAAAAAAGCGATCGCTGCCGAGCGCGCGCATCGCGCCGCAATCGGACGCCAGTTGGAGAGATTTGCGGCTGTCCTGGCGCCGCTGGCGGCCGCGGGAGCGGCAATTTGGATTTTCTTCCTGGTGCTGGCAAACGTGCGCGAACGTCAGGCCGAGATCGGAATCCTACGGGCCATGGGCGTCGGCGAAGTTAAGATCATCGCCGTTTTTCTGCTGAAAGCGGCGCTGATGGGGGTGGGCGGCGCCCTGGTCGGCTACTGCATAGGCACGGCGGCCGGCGCCAGGTGGGGCGGCGTTGCCGTTTTCTCCGAAGATTTCAGGTTATTGTTGAATCTGCGTCTGTTCGCGTTTGTCCTGCTGGCGGCGCCTTTGTTGTGCGTCGTAGCCGGCGGATTGCCGGCCCTGCGGGCGGCCCGACTCGACCCGGCGGTGGTGCTGAGGGAGGATTAGTGCCTCTACCATCAAGAACTGCTGAAAAAAACAAAAGAGTTGACCACGGATTTCACGGATAGCACTGATAGAGATTATTTCATGCGATCACATCGGATTCCAATATCTGTGAAATCAGTGTCATCCGTGGTAAAAATCTTTTTGGGCGGAACGTCCGGCATCTGACGGATTGCGGACATAACCCGCATTGGAATGAAGAAGCTATGAGTATTGCGCAACAAAATGGAGAGCCGCCCGCCGCGACGGTCTTGGAGATCGAGGCACTCGTCAAACGCTACCGACGCCGCGACGGAACAGTCAGCAGACGCAGTTCATGGTAGCGCAGGGTTTATCCCTGCGAGCTTCGGAGGCGTTCAGCCTTAAGCTGATCCGCTTCAGGCGGAAAAGCCTCCGCTACCCGGCAGGACATACGAAGAAACATTGCCCTTTGCAGGAAAACACTCGATGATAAAGCAAACAAATACTGAGAGTACAGCGATCCTGGAGATCGAGGCACTCGTCAAACGCTACCGACGCCGCGACGGAACGGTCGTCGCCCTGGACGGTGTTTCCGTCCGCTTGCAAGCCGGAGTTTTCGCGATAATTCGGGGTCCCAGCGGCAGCGGCAAGACAACGCTGCTCTTGGCGGCCGGCGGGTTGCTGGCGCCGGATGCCGGAACGGTGCGAGTTGACGGCCAGGCATTATATGCCTTGCGAGCCGAGTCCCGGGCCCGCTTCCGCGCCGCGCACATCGGTTTTGTGTTTCAGCAGTTTCACCTGGTCCCTTACCTGAGCGTCCTGGAAAATGTGATGGCGGCCGGTCTGGCAACAGGCATGGGCGGGCCGGCGGCGCGCGCGCGGGCCACGGAACTGATTGCGATTTTCGGCCTGGAGCACCGCGCGGATCACGTGCCGGCGGACCTCAGCACCGGCGAACGGCAAAGAGTCGCCCTGGCGCGGGCACTGTTGAACCGCCCGCGCCTCCTGCTGGCCGACGAACCGTTGGGCAATCTAGACGACGATAATGCCTCGATCGTGCTGGAACATCTGCGGCATTTTACACGGAACGGCGGAGCCGTGTTGATGGCCACCCACAACTCCGGTATACGGGAGGATGAGCATTACCTCATCAAGGCCGGCAGCCTGCAAGGAGCTGCGCCCGCCGGGAAGCCGCGCCGACATGCATAATGCCGATCCCCTGCCCGATGAAACGCTGATGCGGAGCTTTCAGGAAACCTGTGACGAGAGCGCTTTTGACGAAATTATTCTGCGCTATCACCGACCAGCCCTCATCATTGCCCGGAACCGGCTCCCGAAATGCCCGGCCCAGGCCGAGGATGCAGTCCAGGAAGCTTTCCTACGAATTGTCAGGAACAGGGACAGGTTTGACTGCCGCAGATCATTTGCCGCATGGTTTTATACCATCCTGCGCAACGTGTGCCTGGATTATTACCGCAAGGAGACGCGCCGGGAACAACAACTCCGGGAACTGACCCGGGAACAAGAACGCGCCGCGGATGAGCGCCAGACGTCCCCCGATACAATGGCAATCCTGCAGGCAATTGCCCCCGGGGACCGGGAGATCCTCATCTATCGTTTTATCCACGGCCTGACCCTCCGGGAGATCGCGGAACAAGTCGGTATCTCCGAAGAGGCAGTCAAGAAACGTGCGCAACGCGCATTGAAACATCTGCGTGACAATGCAGCGGACGGGGGGCTGGATTAGCCCGGCGCTGCCGACTGCCTGATCCCGTTGAGAATTCATTGGCGTCTTTGTAGACGCGGCTCTGTGCCTGTCCGGAGCTTGCCGGACTGAACTCCAGGCGCTGCGAGCTGGCCTCTCCGCATACCCATCCACTGGCGACAAACGTCCGACTTCCCCCAGCTTCTCCATCCGCGCGTTTTAACCCGTTCACGATTCTTTTATAATTGCCTGTCCCTTTTTCTCGGCTTGGAACGTATATATTATTATACACGCAAAAGGAATTTCAACGAATGAATGAATAGGAAAGGATGGGCAGAGTGCAGGAACGATGATTGTGGGCGGTGCGAATATGGAAAGTTTCGCGCGCTTTTCCGCGGGAAAACGCCGAAGCAATGTCGTGTGCGGTGCTTCCAACGTTTGTTCCAGACGGTAATTGGATGGCTACAATCAAAGCCGGGCGTTCGGATCGAATCTATGGGCGTTGCCGGTTTATCGCGCGTAAAAGACAGGGGGCATATTACATCAGAGGAGAAACGACACAAACGAGGGGGATAAGATGAATGGCATTCGATCGGTGGCGGGCGCGCATTTGGAGGAGAGACAGGTTATGATTCGGAGTTTGAAGTTGGCGGATATCGTTTGTGCCGCGCTGTTGCTTATGCCGGCATTAACCATGAACATATTTGCGGCGGAGCAACTCGCGGGTCCAGCGAATGATCCCCCCCAGGCCAGGCGGGATGCCGAGCCGTTGGTTGTGGAACAGGCGGGCGCAAAGTCATCCGAGTCGAATACCGTTGCCGTGGCAAAGAGCGCCGAGCTCCCGGGCAATCAGAAAGCGGTCTTTGACTTGGGAGAGATCGTCGTGACCGGACTGCGAGAGGGCTCTGCGCTTTACAACCTATCCGCGATTAACGCCCGGGAAATGCGAGAGCGAGACGACAAGACGCTGCCGGATGCCGTCAATCACCTGCCCGGCGTGAGCGTCAGCCGCACGGGCGCGCGGAACGAGGGCATGATCAACGTCCGCGGATTCGACTTGCGGCAGGTGCCGGTTTTTGTCGATGGAATACCGCGCTACGTACCCTATGACGGCTACGCCGATGTGAATCAGTTTGGTGTTTTTGGAAATTCAGAAGTGACGGTCGAAAAGGGCTTTACCTCGATACTGTATGGCCCCAACACGCTGGGCGGCGCGATCAATGTCGTCACTCTTCGTCCCACCAAGCCCTTCGAGGGCGCCGTGGGCGCCGGTACCGAGATGGACAGCCATGGCAAGTTCCCCATGGCATACGAGTACCTGAACGCGGGGGGCAAGGATAAGTATTTTTACTATCAGGGCAATGCGTCTTGCCTGAACCAAAAATACACGCCCCTGTCACACGACTTTGAGCCCGCGCAGGGGGACGATGGTGGTAAAGATCGTCGGGCTAATTCTTACGACAGCTCGCTGCAGTACATGGGCCGAGTTGGCTTTACGCCAAATGATTTTGACGAGTATGTCTTAACCTACAGCGGACTCGATTCCAGTAAGGGCGTGCCGCCGTATGCCGGTCCGTACGTGGCGCCGCCCAACAAGTCGCCTAACCAGCAACTGAGATATTGGCAGTGGCCCGCCTGGGACATGAACAGTGTGTACTTCAACTCCAAAACCCGCCTATCCGACACCCTGGTACTCAAGCTGAGGGCGTTCGCCGATCAATACAGGAATTCCCTGAATTCCTACGATGACGACTTGTACCGCAAAATGTCGAAGCCTTCTGCCTTCGCCAGCGCTTACGATGACGACAGCTACGGTGGCACGCTCGAACTGGACTACGACGTGACCGCGGTGTCCGTTTTGAAGTCGGCCTTGATCTACAGGGACGATATTCACCGGGAAAGCGGGAACCAACTCCCGTCCGCCGCCACCTGGCCGAGGCGCCTCTTTGAAGACTACACCTTGTCGCTCGGCTCCGAATACACCCACACCCTCTGGGAACGCCTGGAGGCCAGCGCCGGTGTTCGGTACGACTTCCGCGACACGTTGACCGCGGAGAACCAAAATCTTTACTCCGCCGCCACCGACTCATTCGGTCAATTCGACAAAAGCGATCTGGGCGCGTGGAACTACCAGCTGGGCCTCAGCTATAGTATCGTGAAAGACACCTCGGTTTATGGCACCTACTCACGCTCCACGCGTTTGCCGACCATCAAGGATTTGTATTCCTACCGGCTGGGCACCGCGATTCCAAACCCGGAACTGGACCCCGAGAAATCGGACAACTTCCAGGTGGGCATCAAAGGCAAGCCCTGTGACATGTTGGATCTCGAGACGGCTGGATTCTACTACGACATTCACGACTTGATGCAAAATAATGTCGCCATCACCCCCAACCAGATGCAAAACATCGGACACGCGCGAACCGTGGGCTGGGAAATAGGGGCGGTTCTGCATCCCATCGAGGTGGTCGATGTCGGGGCGACCTACACCCTGCTGAACCGTAAAAACCTGTCGGAGCCGGCCATGGAATTGACCGACACGCCCGACAACAAGCTGGAAGCGTTTTTGGCCTATCGCCCGGTCCGCAAACTCGAGATTCGTCCCGGTCTGGATTGCGAATCGGGGCGTTATACCAGCAGCGATGGTTTGCGCCAGACGGATTCCTTTGTTATTTTCAATCTCATGGTCCAGTACGAACTGATCACGGACATGAAGTTGCAGGTTGCGTTGAACAACATTGCGGACAAGTTGTATGCATACCAGGAAGGCTACCCGGAAGCGGGCCGGACCTTGTCCATGAGCGCCAATTATAAATTCTAAAAAACGAGCAGGAAAATATGAGCGAATGAAAGAACTGGCTTTACGTCACTGGGTTTTCATCGGCTCGATGGTGGCGTTGGACTTCGCCTTCGGGCTCTTGTTCAAGAGTGTGCTACATGCTTCCGGCATAACCGTCTTCGTGCGCCTGGAGATGGCTGTGCCGGTCATGCTGTGGATGCTGACCCGCTTGATAGTCGACCGTTTTGGCGTGTTGACATCCTATCAACTGGCTTGGGCCACGCTGGCAATCTTCATGTTTCCCGGCGCCATGCTGCCCGGGCCGCTCAAACTCATTCCGGCTCTGTGCCAGGGGGTTCTGCATGACGCGGCCTTTTCGCTATTCGCGCGGTTTCCGCGAGGCAGGGTCTTTATCTCCGCCATTGCCGGAGGACTGCTTAGTACCGGGATGGTGATGTTGCTGCGCGTGTGGGTGTTGGGCCTTCCTTGGTCAACCGTAACAAAAACTTTGTTTGGCATACAGTCCGTCACTTCGATCATTGTGTACGCTGTTGCGGCTGGCCTGGCCCTGCTGGTCTGGTCGCGCATCCGCGGCCTGCAGATAACCAGGATGTTCGAGGTCCAATCGTGATCAGGGTCGAAAGGTTGGGTTTTCGGACCGCCGACACCGGCGCCTTGTTGTTGGATGACATCTCGTTGCACATCCGGGCCGGCGAGCGGGTCGGCATCACCGGCCCGTCCGGCTCCGGCAAGACGACGCTGGCCCTGCATCTGGCCGGGCTGCACCGGGTCGCGCTGATGGGGCACACCACGGGGAGTTTGCGCTTGAATGGAAACGACTGCGCGCAATGCGGCTGCGAGACTTTCGCCGGGATCGTGCTTCAAAATCCGGAAATCCAGCTCTTCTGCAACACTGTCGAGGAAGAGATCGAAATGAGCCTGCAAAGCCGATCCGGGGATTTGGACCGCAAACAAGAGTTGGAACGCCTCCTGGCGCTTTTCGGCCTGGACGCTATCCGCGCGCAATACGTCACCCGGCTTTCTTTAGGATGGAAACAGCGGCTCTCGGTGGCCAGCATGCTTGCGCTCGGAACGGAAGTTCTCCTGCTGGACGAACCCACCAGCTACCTTGACGATGCGGCGGCGAAGCTGTTGTTTGACGTCTTGAAGGAACAAACGGCGCAGCGCGGTCTGACGGTTATCGTGATCGAGCATGACTTGCCAAGGCTGAAAGCCTGGGCATCGCGCCTCTTGGCGATGCGTTCAGGCCGGCTGGCTTTCGACGGTTCGCCGGCGGATTATCCCATGCGGCCGCAACTATCTGCCACGGGCGTTGCCGGGCACGAGCAACTCCAGGCCGGTGATCGCGTGCTCTCCATGGAGCAAATTCGTTTTAGCCATCCCGGCGGCCAAGCGGCGCTTGAGGACGTCTCGCTGTCAATTTCCACCGGGGAAATTGTCGCCCTTGTGGGACCCAATGGCGCCGGTAAAAGCACGTTCCTGGCTCTGGTCAAGGGCCTTTTGGAGCCTAACAGCGGCAAAATAGTCTTTGCGCTTCCAAAGCGTCGCATGGATGCCATCGGTCTGGTTTTTCAGAACCCCGATTGGCAGTTGTTTGCGCATTCCGTGTTCGAGGAGTGTGCCTTCCTGCCGCGCAACCAGGGTTTTTCCGAAGATGAGCTTTCCCGACGCGCGCGGCAAGCCCTGGAAAGAGTGGGCCTGCTGTTGCATGCCGACAGGATGCCGTTTTCTCTCAGCTACGGCGAGAAGCGGCGCTTGACCCTGGCTTCAAGCCTTTGCGGCGAGTCGCGGTTGGTGTGCGTGGATGAACCGACGGTGGGCCTCGATGGGGAGTGCCTCAACCAGTTGGCTGGGATTCTCCGGGGGCTTGTCGCACAGGGGGGCGCCGTGCTGTTGGCGACACATGACCGTGATTTTGTCAAGGCCGTGGCTACCCGAGTGGTGTCTTTGCGAGCCGGCCGTATTGTCGATGACTGCCGCTTGAGGAGGTGCGCTTGAACACGGGACCATGGACCAAGCTCCATCCATTGGCCAGGATCATCATCTTCCTGGGCATCTGTTTGCAGATTACGCTTTGCGAGGATTGGACATCGCAAGCGTTGGTATGCCTGGGACTGCTGATGCTGGTCATTGCTTCGAAGGTGGGGAGCACTCTTTGGCGCTTTCTCATCTGGATGAATCTGATCGGTCTGCCCGGAATATTCCTTGTTTTTATCCTGACCGGCTATGAACGCTCCCAGACCCTGTCGGAAGCGTTGGCCTGGGGGATGCGGGAGGGTGTCGGTTATGCTCTTCGGATCGAAGGTCTGTTTCTGGCCAACTTGGCTCTTATCGGGACCACGAGCGCCAGGGAGCTCATGACGGTTTTCTATCAGCGCTGGGCGCCGACATCCGTTGCAACCCTGCTTTCCACGGCGGTGCGCTTTATCCCCGTGACGATTATCGAAACCAGGCGCATCTACGATGTGCAACGCTGCCGGTGTTTTAAAATGCGACCGTGGGCGCCGCGAAGCTGGTTGCCTATCATCGTGCCGCTGTTTATATCCCAGATGTGCCGGGCGCACGAAACCGCATTAATGATGGTCGTCCGGCGCATCGGGCAGACCGGTTACCAGGGCCCGCAACGGCAATTCAGAATGCTGGACTGGATCGCGACCGGTTCGGCCGTGCTGATCGTCGGTTATGCGTTACTATAGAACCCGAATATTGCACGAATAGCGTATAAAAAAGGCAAAAATGAGCACAATGTTTACAATTCAAGCACGACTGGTGGATTTTCTGGCGGCGCAGGCCGCGCAGGCGACGATTGTCGATGTGCGGATTGGCCTTGGCTACTGTGCCGTGGCAATCGACAGCGGTCAGGCCGGCTTGGCCTGGACTCCCACGTCCAAACCTGGCTGTTGCACGCATTTCAAACTGGCGGGCAGCATGCAAGGCCACGCGGCCAGTGAACTTCTGGGTATGCTCAGCGACAAGCAATCCACCCCCCTGGCGCGCTGCATCGGGCTGGCGACCGCCAACGCGCTTTTGGCAAATTCGTCGCGCGCACAGACCATGACCGAAGATGTCTTATCAATCATCAAGGTCGGGCCACAGGACCGGGTCGCAATGGTCGGATATTTCGCGCCTGTCATCAGTGCGTTGCGAAAGCAGGGCTGTGGCCTCGATATCATCGAGCTTAATCGGGAGCGCGGCGATACACTCGCTCCCGAGGAGGGCCGCAAGTCTCTGGCGAGATGTACCGTGGCGATCATCACCGGAACATCGCTCATCACCGGGACCTGCGACGATGTGCTGGCGTACCTTGGGCAGCCGCGGGCGGCCGTGTTGCTTGGTCCCTCCTCGCCGCTCTGCGGCCAGGCGTTCAGCGGCACCAAACTGACACATATCGCGGGGGCCCGGGTGCGAGATGTCGAGGGCGTGCTGCGTGTCGTTTCGGAAGGCGGCGGTACCCCGCTGTTGAAACCATATCTCAGCTTCGAAACCTTATCCCTGCGGGAGGGGGCTTAGCAAGAGACGTCCTGGCCGGGCTCCGGCGCAGACGGATATTTCAAAAAGGTCTTTTGAGGAGATAGCACAAGATGCCGATCAACCGCGAAATACTTAACAGCCTGCTGGCCCAATTGCCGCAGCCCATGCCGCGCCTGACGGATCTGCATATTTTCACCCATTGGGTGATTGCGCAAACGGCCCGGCCGGCCATGTGCACATTTGTCCGCGATCCTAATCCCGCTGAGACTTGTTGGCTCAACACCTATCTCGGCGACTGGATCGACCGGCCGGTCGACGAAATAGCGGGCCATTTCGCTGACGCTGACGATCCCCTGCGCATGGCTTTGATTATGGCGTCTTTGAACGGCTCAATACCCGAACCGGAGGGGCTGTTCGAGTCGAACGCCATGGCGCCGTTCTCTGTGTTGGTGAAAGAGCTGCGCAGTTGCTTTATCGGGCATTTCAACGAAGCTGAGAACTGGCGCGCGCAAGGACATCCGGTGACAATCGTGGAACTCCAGCCGCGACCGGGCGATATCCACTGGAACAACGCCAAACCAACGCTCCGCGAGGCTGAACTGGTTTTCATCACGGGCCTGACACTCCTGAACGATACCTTCCTGGAAGTTATCGACCGGACGCCCCGCGCCAAATACCGGATCCTGATGGGGCCGACCGTGCCTTGTTCAGCAGTATTCTTCGACTACGGCGTTCATCTTGTGGGCGCAACCAGGGTAAACAATGTGGCGCTGGCGCTGCGCTACTGCCAACTGGGCGGAACCAGTGTTGGCAAGGCGCCGCCCGGCGCAATCCGGATGGTAAACCTGACCTGCAAACCCGAGCTGAAAAAGGAGGAAAGCAATCATGTGGCTAAGTAGCTTGAACGAGTGGAAGGAAGAGGGGCAGCCCTGCGCCATCGTAACGATCATCGAAACGACCGGAAGCACCCCCCGGGGGATCGGAGCCAAAATGGTGGTCAACGTCGACGGAAAAATCGCCGGCACGATCGGAGGAGGCGGTGTTGAGCATGCCTGCCGCAATGCGGCCCGAAAAGCCATGGCCGCGAACACGTGCTTAACCAAGACCTTCTCGCTGCTGGAAGGAGACCGGGTTAAGGAAGGCACGGCTAAGAACCTGGCAATCTGCGGCGGCACGCTACGAGTGTTCATCGAGCCGGTGCTGCCCCGGAACGAGGTGGTCATCTTCGGCGCGGGACACATTGGCGAACGCCTGGGACGGCTCTGCGACGTACTGGCGCTGCCGCACCGTGTCTATGACGACCGGGCGGAATATGCAACCCCAGAGCGCTTTCCTAACGCTCGCGAACGCATAGTGGCCCCCTACGGCCAGTTGCGGTCGAAAATCGAGCTGGGCCGGCAAAGCTATTGCGTGATCCTGACCCATGGCCACAAATACGACCGGGTCTGCCTCGAACAGTTGCTGGCGCACAAGGCGGTTCCCTACATCGGCATGATCGGGAGCGCCACGAAAGTCGCGATTCTATTTAAACAGCTCGCAAAAAATGAGATCCGGGTGGATCAGCGCGTTTACTCGCCGGTGGGACTCAAGATTGCAACCCAATTGCCGGGAGAGATAGCCTTGGCGATTCTCGCCGAGATCCTGCTCTTGATCAATGGCGGTGAGCCGGCCCACTTTCGTCTGCCTTTTCCGACGAAAAAGGGGGGGCGATGAGGCGACCGGGGGAAAAGCCGGGCTTGAACGCCCTTCTGGACCGCTGTGTGGCATATCACGGCCACCTCTGCATGGGGCAGGTCTTGGGCTTGCGTGTAGCGGTGAAGGGCCTGGCCCTGGCGGCGCCGAAAACTCCACGGGATTTGATCGTGGCCGTGGAGAATGATCGTTGCGTGGCTGACGCCATCCAGACTGTCACCGGCATGCGTTTGGGAAAACGGACTCTTAAATTTTTCAACTACGGCCGAATGGCCGCCACATTTCTGAACTGCTCCACCGGCAAGGCCTTTCGGGTGTGTGTGAACTTCGGCCACGAGAAGAAGGTCGAAACTGAAGCTGAAATGCGCAAGGTGCTGGAACTGCCGGACGAAAAGGTAGTGGCCTGGCAGGCCGTTCGGTACATTGTCCCCGAAAATGAACAACCGGGACTCCCCAAACGTGTCATCGTCTGTTCCGTCTGCGGCGAGAAAGTTTTTGACGGCAAGGACCTGCCCGGCAGGAAGGGGCCGATGTGCATTGCCTGTAAGAAAGGGGCTTATTATGAAGTGTTGCGATAAACACACCTGCTGTGATGAACAGGCAGTCCCGGACGCAGAGCATATCATTGGATCCGGCTCTCCACTTTGGTCGCTTTACGACAGGTTGATTGGCCTTGTCCCGAAAGGTATCGAGGTGAAAGACTGCCTGATCGGATCGCATTGGGTTTTGGTTCGTTCTATCGGTGTCGGCATCGCCATGCTGCCGCCGGAATGGGACCGGCGGCTTCCACTCTCCCGGCAGATCCGGGGCATGGAGTTGGCGCGCCTGGCTGTGCTGCTGAAATCGTGGCATCCCCTCGCGGCGGCGCTTGGCTTGGCCGCCGTCAACTCGGTGGTCAACGCACAAAACATGGTCGCGCGAAACTGGCATTTCGATCCTGATAAACAACCCGAGGAGAGCATCTTTCTGAGCATCAGGCGCGAGGTCGTCGGCAAGAAAGTGGCTGTTGTGGGACATTTTCCGGACCTTGCTGAACTCGCCCCCGTCTGCCGCCTTTCTATTCTGGAACGCAACCCGCAGCCGGGGGACTTTCCTGACCCTGCCTGCGAGTTCATCCTCCCGGAGCAGGACTATGTGTTGATCACGGGCACGACCCTCATCAACAAGACCCTCCAGCGCTTGCTCCAGTTGAGCGAAAAGGCGCAGGTCGTTTTGGTCGGACCGAGCACCCCTTTGACGCCCTTGCTATTTTCGGAAGGCGTCTCAAGGCTTGCGGGAACAGTCGTTATCGAGGAGGATCGAGTTTGGCAACATGTGGCGGAGGGTGGGGATAAATCCATCTTTCAAGCCGGCGCAAGGATGATAAAGGTCCGCCGCGAGGACATCCGCTCTTGACTTCAAGAGCCGCATTCCATACTGTTTTCGATCAAAGCGCGTCCGGCGAGAGAGCGTTAAGAGCGGGCGACCAGTTTGAATAAACGAGAGGAAATATGACGATATCCATAACATCCTGGTTTGGCATCGCGCTCATCGGGGTGGTAGCCGGAGTGCTCAGCGGCAGCCTTGGCGTCGGCAGCGGCATCTTTGTAATTCCAGCGCTGGTGCTGTTTCTCGGGTGCGCGCAGAAATCCGCTCAGGGAATGGCCCTTGCATTAATGGTGCCAATGGCCTTGTTGGGGGCGATTCAATACGCGCGCACTCCGGGTGTGCAACTGCAGTGGGAATTGATCTTGATTTTGATCGCCGGCGCGCTGGTGGGCGTGTTGCTGGGCACAAGGCTGATGGCCAAAATCCCGGATATCTTGATTCAACGCTTCTTTGCCGTTTTCCTATTGATTGTGGCTGTGCGTATGTTATGGCCCGCTAAACCAAGCCAAGTGCGCACGAGTTCAAAAAACCTGATCGCACAGGCTCCAACGACACCAGAAAAAAGATGAATTAGGCACCTGCGCGTAGCGCGATCGGGGCAACTTTTGCTGTAGCCGACATCGATGATGTCGGTCTTCGTTCCCCCAAGATCGCAACCAGTCCCCCCTCTCGGAGAGTCGGGACGGCTACAAAAGATCGGCAGGCAGCGCATCCGTTTCAGGCGGAAAAATTCTTTAATACTGAACGAAGAAACAATGCTGCGACTTTCTGTCTGTAGGGCGGGAACGCCCTACGGGCTTCCCGCCATCCGCTCATAGAACGGGACTACAACAATATTCTTATCTGGTTTGCTTGTTATGATTTTCACATGGGGTTTCCGAAATGGTGGGGCGAGGCATCCCTGCCGAGCCGTTCCGAGATCGGATCACCCGAAGGGTCCGCCCTACCGAAGGGAGCAGTTATCGCATTTGGCGACAATATAATTATTTTCAATCCATTTCTAAATCGGCCAAAAGCCCGTTTCGACCGGCATTGACAGCGCTATCCCGGATGAGCTGTTAAGTTCCGGACGGCGGAATTCTAACATTCCATTCCAGGAAAATATATTCTCATGCATGTCCCTTGGCGGCGGTTTGGAACGTAGTCATATATAATGGAGAATATTTGACAATGGACTGCTCGCAAATAATTGAAAAGATCGAACTTAATGCCTTGGAGAAACTTTCCGGCAAAGATGCCTGGGGCCTTGCCCAGCACCTGCAAGCCTGCGCGGCCTGTCGGGACAAATCCGCACAGCTCAGCAGGCACCTGGAGCAGCTCCGCCAAGACCTGCGTGAGCCGAACTTCGATTCCCCCACCCTGCAGGCATTGCAGCAGCGAGTGCGGCAGGAGATCCGATCCGAACGAGTGCAAAACAGGCCCCGGACTGGGTGGCTGTTCCTCGCCCGGGCGGCGGCCGCATTGGTAATCTGCGCCGGGCTGCTTTGCGCCTGGCAGGCGCTGCGCAAGAAAGCCGCAGAACAATCCGCCTGCTCATCCTGGACGAAATCGGGCGTCGCCGCAGTCGCCGGGAACAATACTCCGTATCCCCTGGTGACCGACAATGAAGTCTTTGCTTTGATTGACGAGCCGACCGGCAAACATCTGGTAACGCTTGACCGGCGCACGGGCGCCCGTTTGTGGGTAACAGAGTTTCCCGTCGCCGGCGTGCCCTGTTCGGACTCCAGACGGGTCTACGTGTGGAATGCCGCGAACGCAGCGGAGCTTAAACTCACAGCCCTGGAATGCAGAACCGGCGCAAAAGCCTGGAGCGCAAACGACCGTTCCGTGCCGCGGCAGAACATCCCCTCGCTGGCCGCGGTTTCGGGCCAAACGCTCTGTTGGAGCAGCGCGGGAGCTGTCGTTGCCCTGGATACTCGCACAGGCAAGCACCTCTGGACCAGGACGCCGGCACAAAATGGATCATTGTCGGCGCCCGTCGCAGACTCCGAGCGCCTGTATGTGGCCTCCGGAGAGACGCTATACGCTCTTGACTTGGCGTCCGGGAATATTAGCTGGCAACGCGATCATGAACAACAAGGTAGTTTTTTGGCGCGACCGCTCGTGCAGTGCACCGCAGGCATGGTTGTCGTCGGGTTGGGCACAACGCTTGGACGGGGACTGCTTCAATGTTATCGCGCTGACAACGGCGCAGATATCTGGCGCCGCGCAACCGACTCGCCGCGCCATTTGCTGGCGGCCGCCGGGAAAATATATGTCCGTTCCGGCCGCATCCAGGCTTTTGACGGACAAACGGGAGCGCCGGCCTGGTCCGTGCCGATGGGCGGTTGTAGTCCGCTGGCCATGGCCGCCGGCCGGCTCTATGTCATGGAAGGCCTGGAGCGCAAGGGCATCATTGCCCTGCAGGCCGATACCGGCCAAAGGGTTTGGGACAACCAACAGATGAGTTCCTGTAGCGGCTGTGTGATTTCAGGTAAAACCGGCTATTTGGTGACTCAGCAGGGCGATCTCCGGGCAATAGGCATTAACTCATGAAGCAATGCCTGTTGCGGCAACTCCGATCCGGTGTAAAATCAAGATAATAGACGCGTTGTAAAAAATCATCACAGAAGGCATCCAATGTCTTTGAACACTCGCTTGTTGTTTGTTGTTGCAACCACCGCGCTGCTTCTGTTGGGTTGCCACGCAAAAAAAGAATCAATCGCGGAGCAAACGGAACCTGCAGAAAGGGAATGATAATGCAAAATACAGCTTTGGCGAAAACAGCGGTCCGCACGGCGATGTCACTTATCATGGTCGCGACTGGTGTTTTATTGAGCGGCAGGCAAGCCATGGGGCAGACATCGGCTCCGGCATCAGCGGCATCCGCCGCCGCCAAGGACAAGCCGAAAATCGGCGAACGTTCCATAGTGGTGCATTGCGGGTCTTCCATGCGGCTGGCCGCGGAGGAACTTGCAACGGAATTTACGAAACGCTACGACACTGCGGTGCATTTTAATTTCGGCGGGACGGAGACGCTTTTGCCGCAGATCGAGCTTGGCGTCAAGGGCGATATTTTTATTTGCCACGATCCTTTCGCGGAAATGCTCCAGAAAAAAGGGGGGTTACTCGTGCGCGCCGAAACGATCGGCTACCTGGAACCCACCGTTATCGTGCCGGTCGGCAATCCGAAAGGAATTCATTCGCTGTCCGATTTGGCCAAACCCGGCTTGAAAGTCGGTTTGCCGGATGCCCGCTTCGCCACCTGCGGACAACTGTTGCAGGATGCCTTAAAAAAAATGGGGGTGGCGGACGCCGTCCAAAACAACACGCGGGTGGAATTCCGCAGTCATAACGATGTGGCCATGGCGTTGGTCGCCGGACTGATCGATGCCGGAGTGGCGTGGAATTTCACCGTGCCCGCCTACAAGGGCCGCCTGGAATCGATCGATCCCGGATGCGACTTCCCGGAAACGCGGGTGACCGTCTGCCTGCTGCAAAACACGACCGATCGCGAAATGGCCGAAAAATTCATGGAGTTTATTCTGTCGAAGGAGGGACGCGCCGAATTCGAGCGCGGGGGCTATGTCAAGCGGAAGTCCTGATCGGGCTGCAGCGCATTTATATAAGGGATGTTCTAGGGCGGGCACGTCCCGGCCGCGGGATTGCCCGCCAGATCCGGTCCAAGAAGCGGCGGGAAACCCCGGGGGCGTTCCCGCCCTACAAGAAGAAAGCCCCGCCGCGGGGCCTAATGCAAAAGCGGTATATGATCCTCATTGTTCCCAAATATTTATCATTATTTAACAACAAACGGGAGGTTATCGATGAAGTTGCGGAAGGCCACAAACTGGAACAACGTACTGGGTAGCTGCATGACTAGAGAGAAACTCATACTTGCGACGTTGGCGTGCGCCGCCCTGCTGGGATTGGTCGCGCAGGGGGCGGACACCAATGCCGTCGAACCGCCCTGCACAATAACCGCGGGCATATCCCAGCAGGCACCCGTGCCGCAGGCCATTCTGCAAGCCGTGCAATCCCTGGTCCAACTCCGCATCTACGGCTTCGTGCGGCTCGACACCTCCTACGACACGACCCGGGTCAACCCCGGCGACAAGATGCTCTATGTTCTGCCGCAGGTTAAGGGCGAAGACGACAATGAATTCAACATGACGGCCCGTTTCAGCCGGATCGGGATCGAATTGCAAGGTCCGGAAATAGGCACGACCAAGCTCAGCGGCAAACTGGAAACCGATTTCGACAGCGGCGCCTCGGCCACTTCGCCCAACTTGCGCCTGCGCCTGGCCTACGTGGATCTCTTTCAGGAAAAGTTCGGGGCCCTCCGAATCGGCCAGGACTGGGACGCGCTCATCACGGTTGCGCCGCGCACCGTAAATTGCACTTCCTTGCAGGATTCCGGCGCCCTAGGCAACCGTCGGCCGCAGGTTAAACTGACCCGCGACATCAAACTTGATGCAAACACCAAGCTCACAGCAACAGTGGCGGCGTCTCGCACGGTCGGGGAAGATAAGGATAGCGGGGGCCAGGATGATGGCTCGGACGCAGGCTTTCCCACCATTCAAGGCAACCTGTGCCTCGAGACCAGGTTACTGACTAAAAAGCCCTCCAAGGTCAGTATTTCCGGGCACTTCGGCTCCGAAAAACTGGACGCAACCACTAACGGCACAATTATCGCAACCGACGTCGACACCTATAACACTTATTCCGTGATCGGCAGCTTGGTGTTCCCGGTATGTTCCCGGGTCAGCTTGCTGGGCGCCATCTGGCAGGGCGAAAACCTGGACGCCTATTTCGGCGGTGTCGGCCAGGGGATCAACCCCAAGCTCAATACCGGTATCAAAGCCAAGGGCGGCTGGGCCCAAATGCAAGTCGACATCACCAAGCAACTCAACTGGAATATCGGCTACGGCCTGGACGCCCCGGATGAGGCGGACCTGAACGCCAAGAACCGATCGAAGAACCAGACCTTTTTCAGCAGCCTGTTTTTCACGATCAAGCCGGTAACGTTCTCCGTCGAATATGCCAACATGAAGACCGATTACAAAGATGCCGATAGTGCCACCGATAATCGTTTACAAGGCGCGGTGTGCTATACATTTTAAGGAAAAACTAGCCTGCACTTATCGCCCCGTAAGCGGGGCGGACTTTATTCTGAATTGTAGGGCGGGAACGCCCCCTGGGCTTCCCGCCGTCCGGGAATGGGTCGGCGGGCAATCCCGCCGAAACGGCGGGACGTGCCCGCCCTACAAATAACAAATTCCTATCAGCTCAAGGTAGCGCAGGGTTTATCACTGCGGTCTTCGGAGGCGGAAAAGCCTCCGCTACCCAGAAATATACGCGCAAAAAAGTGTCTCTTTACGAAAAAAAACACTGCTAACACACAGAAAGGGCCGGCGAATGACAAAAAACACATTAATAAAAGGGGCGACTGGGTTCGTAATTTCGCTGATTATAGCGGCCGGGTGGATGTTGCCGGCGCGTGTTGCCGCAGCTACCAACGCGCCTACATCCCTCCTGTTATCATGCGGCGCGGGCCTGCGTCCGCCGGTGGAGGAAATCATTGCCCTTTTCCAACGCCAAACCGGAGTGAAAGTCAGTGCTAATTACGCCGGATCAAATTTCCTGCTGGGTCAGCTCAAGCTGAGCAAACGCGGCGATATATTTCTGCCCGGCGACGATTTTTACATCCAGGCAGCTCGCGGGGAGGGATTGGTTCAAGAGTCGCATGCGGTCGCCCAGTTGGTGCCGGTGATCCAGGTGGCCCGCGGCAACCCCAAGGGCATAAAATCCGTCGCCGACCTGGCACGCAGCGATGTGAAATTGGGAGTCGCCGACGAACGAGTGGCAGCGGTCGGGCGCATTACCCCGGCTATCTTCGCCACAAACGGCGTATCCTTCGATGAGATCCGCGCCAAAGTGGCCTTTACCTCCACCACCGCGCCCGAACTGGGTCTGGAAGTGAAACTGGGGCATGTGGATGCGGTCATTGTCTGGCAGGCCGTGGCCTGGCAGTATGCCCCGGAAACCGAGATCGTGGCCATCCCGGCCGAACGCAATATTCTTTCGCCGGTGGCCGCGGCCATCGTCACCGAGTCGACAAACAAGGAAATCGCCTTGGAATTAATTAAATTCATGCAGGGCAAGACCGGACAGGATATTTTCCGTAAACACCATTACAATGCGGATCCCTTACTATGAATGACGATCGCTGCAAGCCGTTCGGCCGCCTCTCGCTGTTCAAGCTGACAGTGTGTTCCGTGCTCTTCGCTTATTGCGGCCTGATCCTGGCCTTGCTGATTGCCAACGCGGCTTATGTTGAACCAGAGGAGTTTTGGGGTATTTTTAGGAACCCCGACCTGCGCTACGCCGCCTGGCTGACGTTATGGACCTCGCTCTTGAGCGCAGCCCTGGCATTGCTTACGGCGGTGCCGACGGCTTTTGCGCTGAGCCGCCTGCGCCTGCCCGGCAAGGCCCTGCTGGATGCCCTGGTGGACCTGCCCATTGTGCTCCCGCACCTGGTGATCGGCGTGATGCTGCTGGTTTTTTTTCGCACCTCGTTCGGGCAGGCCGTCGAACGCTGGGGATTTCAATTCGTTTTTGCGCCGGCCGGCATTGTGCTTGCGCAATATTTGTGCGTTTCGCCCTTCGCCGTGCGCACGGTGAAGTCCGCCATGGACGGGGTCGATCCCCGACTTGAAAACGTGGCCCGCACGCTCGGCTGGTCTCCCGGTCAAGCCTTTCTGCGCGTTACCCTGCCGATGATCCGCAACGGCATTGTGGCCGGCGGCGTGATCGCCTGGGCCCTGGCCATGGGGCTTTACGGGCCGCTGATGATTTTCGCCGGCACCACCCGCCAACGAACCGAGGTGTTGGCCGCATCGGTATATCTTGAGTTATCAGTGGGACGCATCGGCGTCGCCCTGGCCGTCAGCATGGCCATGGTCATCTTCGCCGTCTTGGCACTGTGGCTCTTCAAACGTTTTGCAGGCGGAGGAAAATCGCCGTGGTAACGGCCGAATTCAAATTGAGTGTCGAAAACGTCGCTTTGCGCGCCGGTAGTTTTGCGCTCAAGGATGTTTCGCTGCGCTTGCGGGAAGGCTCATGTTTGGTCCTGCTGGGCCCGACCGGCTGCGGAAAAACCTTGCTGGCCGAGACGATTTGCGGACTCAACCGTCCCTCTTCCGGCAGCGTGCGCCTTGACGGACGTGACGTGACACAGATAGACCCCTCCAGGCGTGGCATAGGTTATGTGCCGCAGGATTACGCGCTGCTACCGTTCAAGAATGTCGAACAAAACATAGCCTTCGGACTGGAAGCCCGACGCCAGGCGCGGGACCAGATCGCCCGGCGCGTCGCCGAGATGCTGGCCCTGCTCGGCATTGAATATCTGGCCGGGCGTTACCCGGCCCATTTGTCCGGCGGCGAACGTCAGCGGGTGGCGCTGGCCAGGGCCCTGGCGGTGAAGCCAGGTTTGCTGGTGCTGGACGAACCCTTGAGCTCGTTGGACGAGGCGACTTGTGCAGATATATTGGATCTGCTGCGCAATCTGCGCCGCCAACTGGGGGCCACGATCCTGCACATTTGCCATCGGCTGGAAGAAGCCTTTACCGTCGCCGACACCTTGGCCGTCATGCGCAAGGGACGGATTGAGCAAACGGCCGGCGTCAGCGAAATCGTGACTCGGCCATGCAGCCTTTTCGTGGCGCGCTTCCTGCGGCTGGGTAATCGGCTGGAAGGCATAATCCGTGCCACCGCCCAGGGCAACATGTTTTACGTCGGCGAACAGGCGCTGGCGCCGTGCGAACGGTCACCGGGCTCAGCCTGCGCCGTTGTTCCTCCGGAAGAAATGAGCATTTCCCTGGAGCATCCGTCCGAGGATGCGGACCATCTGGTCCTGGCAGCCGCCATCCGGGAAAATAACATCGTCGGCGCGCGACCGGGTCTGCGCCTGGACGGTCTGCCCGGTCTGGAAATTCCCGGCATATTTCAGCGCGACAAGTGGCACATCGGCCGGCAAACGTATCTCAGGATTCGGCGCTCAAGCCTGTATATTCCGCCGGGTTAACCATCAAGGCCTTGCAGCGCAAGTGTTCATGCCTTGATTGCGCCTAAGTAGAATTGCTTCATCCCGCCCTAGTCCCAAACGTCCCGATTTGGCACACTACCCACCCTGCTATGTGACAAAAAGTCACTATACTGCATGACGACCAAAAATGAAAACAATCGGTAATAATAATTTATAATATTTGTTATTAACAACTTACAACTTAAATCGCACCGTTTAATTTATTATTGGCATACTAAGTGCTTATTACAACAAAGCATATTCAACCTGTAGTAAACAGGCGGTGCAACTGCATACAGTTGATGGAAATCAATTTTTCCGGCAAACCAGGAAATTTGATTAAAACTGATTAAAAACGTAATTTGGCTGGAGAAAAAACATGGCCAAGGTATTAGGCATAGATTTGGGTACTTCGAACTCTTGCATGGCAATCATGGAAGGCGGTCAGCCGGTGGTGATCCCTAATTCCGATGGATCCCGAACCACTCCTTCGATCGTGGCCTTCACCAAAAGCGGGGAACGCCTGGTGGGTCAGGCTGCTAAGCGCCAGGCTGTTACCAATCCGACCAATACGGTTTTCTCCATCAAGCGCTTCATGGGACGGAAATTCGACGAGGTCGCCCATGAAATCTCGTTAGTTCCCTACCAGGTGGTGCGGGCCAAAAACGGTGATGCCCATGTAAAAATCGGGGACCGCTCGTACTCGCCACCGGAAATTTCCTCCATCATTCTGCAAAAGATGAAAGCTGACGCAGAGGCCTATCTGGGCGAGAAAATCACCCAGGCGGTCATCACCACGCCAGCTTATTTCAACGACAGCCAGCGTCAGGCCACCAAAGACGCCGGTAAAATCGCAGGTCTGGAAGTCCTGCGCATAATAAACGAGCCCACGGCCGCCTCGCTGGCCTATGGCCTGGAAAAGAAAAAGGACGAGAAAATCGCGGTCTATGACCTGGGCGGAGGAACATTCGATATTTCGATCCTGGAAATCGGTGAAGGCGTATTCGAGGTCAAAGCCACCAACGGCGACACCCATCTGGGCGGCGACGATTATGATCAGGCGATCATCAACTGGCTGGTAGCCGAATTCAAAAAAGATAACGGCATCGACCTCTCCAAGGATCCCATGGCGATCCAACGTCTGAAGGAAGCTGCCGAAAAATCCAAATGCGAATTGTCCACCTCCCAGCAGACGGACATCAATCTACCATTCATCACCGCCGACGCTTCCGGCCCCAAACACCTGAATGTCACACTGACCCGCTCCAAGCTGGAGCAACTGGTGGACGGCCTGATCGAACGGGCCATCAAGCCGGTCAAGGACTGCCTCAAGGACTCAGGACTGACCTCCGAAAGTATCAACGAAGTGGTCCTGGTCGGCGGCATGACCCGCATGCCCAAAGTGCAGGAGCAAGCCAAGGAGTTGTTCAACCATGAACCCCACAAGGGCGTCAATCCGGATGAAGTAGTCGCCTCCGGCGCCGCCATCCAAGCCGGGGTATTGAAAGGCGAAGTGCGCGATGTGCTGCTGCTTGACGTGACACCGTTGAGCCTGGGCATCGAAACGCTGGGTGGTGTATTCACGACCCTGATCGAGCGCAATACCACCATCCCTTCTCGCAAGAGCGAGATTTTCAGCACGGCCTCGGACAGCCAGTCCTCGGTCGAGATCCACGTTCTGCAGGGCGAGCGCAAGATGGCTGGCGACAACAAGACTATCGGACGTTTCCACCTGGCCGGGATTCCCCCGGCGCCACGAGGCATGCCGCAAATCGAGGTGGGCTTCGACATTGACGCCAACGGCATCCTGCACGTCTCGGCCAAGGACCTCGGCACCGGCAAGGAGCAGAAAATAACGATCACTGCCTCCAGCGGACTGGATAAGAGCGAAATCGACAAAATGGTCAAGGACGCTACCGAACACGCCGCGGATGACCAATCTCGTCAGGAACAGGTGGAGACCCGCAATAAGGCGGACGCCCTGGCCTACGAAACCGAAAAACTGCTCAAGGAACACAGCGCCAAGATAGACCCGGAGAAAAAGGCCAAAGTTGAATCAGCGATCGAAGAGCTGAAAAAAGTTCTCAAGGACGGCAGCGTCGACGCAATCAAGGCGGCCATGGAAACCGTGAACACCGAAATGCAGGCGGTATCCGCCGATCTATATTCGAAGGCCAAGGGGGCTCAACCGCCGCCAGAGGGTGGCGGCCAGCCGGAAACCGGCCAACCGGAGAATCCCCAGGACAACCAGGAACAGAAAAAAGAAGGGGAGGGAGGCGACGCGATTGATGCCGATTTCGAGATGATGGACGATAAGAAATGAAATTTTCGCGGAACGAAAATTTCATAAGGTCCCGCCGTGGGACAACACAACTGGTATGGTAAGGAAAGCGTAGACAATAGAAACCACAACAAGGAGGGTAACAGTAAGATGAAAATTAAACCGTTGGGCGATCGGGTTCTGGTGGAGCCTTCGAAAGAAGGCGAAGTGAAAAAAGGCGGGATCATCATCCCGGATAGCGCCAAGGAAAAACCGATGGAAGGCAAGGTCATCGCCGTCGGACCCGGCAAGCTGGATGATACCGGCAAACTGATCCCCATGAACGTTAAAAAAGGCGACAAGATTCTCCTGCCGAAATACGGCGGCACGGAAGTCAAGATTGATGATGTGGAGTATCAAATCGTACGCGAGGACGACATTCTCGGCGTGCTGGAGGCCTAAGCCACTGGCACTGCGACACAATAATCCAAACAAGATAAAGGAGTAGAAGGTTATGGCAGACAAAGGTAAACAGTTGAAGTATGACAGCGAAGCGCGTCAGGCCATCCTGCGCGGAGTTCAAAAACTCAGTCGGGCGGTGAACGTCACGCTGGGCCCCTGCGGCCGCAACGTGATTCTCGATAAGAAATTCGGCTCGCCCACGATTACCAAGGACGGCGTCACCGTCGCCAAGGAAATCGAGTTGCAAGATCCTTTCGAAAACATGGGCGCCCAGATGGTGCGCGAAGTCGCCAGTAAGACCAGCGACGTGGCCGGCGACGGCACGACCACCGCCACCCTGTTAAGCGAGAAGATCTACCAGGAAGGCCTGAAGAACGTAACCGCCGGCGCCAACCCCATGGCTCTCAGGCGGGGTATCGAGAAGGCCGTAGCGGTCGTGGTCGACGCGCTCGAGAAACAGAGCAAGAAAGTCAAGGAACACACGGAGATCTGCCAGGTGGCGACCATTTCCGCCAACGGCGATAAGGTAATCGGCGATATCATCGCCGACGCCATGGAGAAGGTCGGCAAGGACGGCACGGTCACTGTGGAAGAAGCCAAGACCATCGAAACCACACTGGATGTGGTCGAGGGGATGCAGTTCGACAAGGGCTATCTCTCGCCGTATTTCGTCACGAACGCGGAGAATATGGAATGCGTGCTCGAGGACGCCCAGATCCTGATCTACGAGAAAAAAATCTCCAACTTGCAGGATCTGCTGCCGCTGCTCCAGAGCGTGGCCAAATCGGGCAAACCACTGATGATCATCGCCGAGGAAGTTGAAGGCGAAGCTCTGGCGACCTTGGTGGTCAACCGTCTGCGCGGCACACTGGCATGCTGCGCCGTCAAGGCCCCCGGTTTCGGCGATCGGCGCAAGGCCATGCTGGAGGACATCGCAGTCCTGACCGGCGGCAAGTGCATCACCGAAGACCTGGGCATCAAGCTGGAAAACATTAAGATCGAAGACTTGGGCCGGGCCAAGAGGATCTCGGTGGATAAGGAAAACACCACGATCATCGAAGGCGGCGGCAAAACCGTGGCCATCCAGGGACGTATCGCCCAGATCCGTAAGCAGATCGACGAAACGACCTCGGACTACGACAAGGAGAAACTGCAGGAACGCCTGGCTAAACTGGCCGGCGGCGTAGCCGTGATCAACGTCGGCGCGGCGACCGAGACCGAAATGAAGGAAAGGAAAGCCCGAGTCGAAGATGCCCTGCACGCGACGCGCGCGGCGGTCGAAGAAGGCGTGGTCGCCGGTGGCGGCGTGGCCCTGATACGCTGTCAGTCCGCTCTGGATAAACTGGAGGTCAAAGGCGACGAGGCCATTGGCGCCAGCATTATCGCACGCGTTTTGGAAGCGCCCCTGCGTCAGCTCGTGGCCAACGCCGGCCTCGAACCCTCCATCATCGCGGCCGAAGTCAAGAAAGGCAAAGGCAGTTATGGCTACAATGCGGCAAGCGCCCAGTATACGGACATGATCAAGGAAGGCATCATCGATCCGACCAAGGTCACCCGGACGGCCATACAGAACGCCGCCAGCATAGCGGGTCTGCTGTTGACCACCGAATGCATGGTGACTGAGATTCCTGAAAAGGAAAAGGAAGCCCCCGCGGGCGGTGGCCATGGCGGCGGCATGGGCGGCGGCATGGGCGGCGGTATGGATATGTATTAAACAAGGCAGTCAGCGGCGGACGCGGCCGCACCGGCCCTGCCGGCGCGCGCCGCCCCGCCGATGATTCCGAATTAAATGAATGGCTCGGCGGCCGGCACTGGTTTTTTAACCTGGGCTTGGCCGCCGAACTTTTGTATATTTAAAAGCTTTGCAATTTATATAAATTAGCGCTTGCAATGGCAGCACGCAGCATATAGTCTGTTCAACGTTTTTTTGGAGGATAAAAAATTATGAATGTACCCCCACTAGAAGCGGCCCGCCAGCGGGTGCCCAGCGTGCCAGTGCTGATCAACATGATCTCTCTGCGCGTCCATCAGCTCATCGCCGGGCATCGCCCGCTCATCAAGCCCGAGAGTAAGTATGAGGATATCGAGGACACGGCGATCAGGGAAATTGCCGAAGGCAAGCTCGTGGCGGAAATAGATTTCGAAAAGAGCCGACCCGAACAAGAACTTTTAAACCCTTAACATATAGATATTGCCATGCCGAACTATTTCAGCAATTCCCGACCAGATTTCACGCCAGACCAAATCACTTGCGGTGTCATTCCCTGCTATCAATACCAGGGCACTCTCAAAACGGAGCTTGAATCAGGAAAAATAACTCGCGCCTACGCCCTTCAGCTTCTGGAGGACATGCTGACGATCCGGGAATTCGAAGAAATGATCGTCAAGCTCCGTTCCGGCGCTTATGCCCCCTTGCCCGCCTATAACTACCGCGGCCCAACCCATCTTTCCATCGGACAGGAAGCGGCTTCGACCGGCGCATGCTGCGGACTCGAGGGCAACGACTACATCACCAGCAGCCACCGCGGGCATGGGGACAGCATCGCCAAGGGCTGCGTGGCCTTGCGGGCCATGAGCGAAGACCGCCTACGGCAGCGCGTACCCGATTGCCGCGCCGACACACGCCCGGAACTGATCGAAGCAGCCATCGAGGACCATATTTTTAAGACTATCGCCGAGCTCTTTGGCAAGGAAGGCGGCTATTGCAAAGGCCGCGGCGGCGGCATGCATATTGCCGATTTCACAATGAACCATCTCGGTGCCAACGCCATTGTCGGCGGCGGCGTCCCGATTGCCACCGGTGCCGCCCTGGCTTGCCGCTACCTTGACAATCAACGGGTCGTCTGCTGTTTTGCCGGGGACGGCGCCTACAGCAACGGCGTGGTCCTGGAATCCCTGAATTGGGCGGCCATGGGCCAATTTACCAACCAGATCACGCACCGATCTTTCGGCATACCGATTATTTTCATCATTCTTAATAATCACTTTGGCATGACCGGCCGGGCCGAAAATGAAGTAACCGGCGTCCGCACCCTGGCCCGCCGGGCCGCCGGCTTCGCCGACAACAACATGCATGCCGAGGTCGTTAACGGTATGGACGTGCTGGCAGCGCGGGATGCCGTGCTGCGCGCCGCCGCCGCCTGCCGCGCCGGCCAAGGTCCCTACCTGCTGGAGCTTAACACCTATCGTTATTACGGACACTCCCTCACTGACCCGCGCACTGAATACCGGACCCGTGATGAGGAAACCGCTTGGAAAGCAGTGGACCCCATCGCTGTTTTCTCCCGAAAACTGTTGGATTGTCAGGTCTGCACCAAGTCAGAACTCACCGCGCTTGAAACCCGGGTGGTCGAGCGCAACGCCCGGGCCGCCATTCGCGCCGCGGCCTCACCAGATCCCAGGGCCGAGGATGTCATTAAATATATCTACACCGACACCGTCTGCGAAACAGTGCCGGAAACCTGCCGTAACACAACGACTATCAAGGCGCCTCCAACAATCAAGCGCGTCAACGGCGAGATCACTTACAAGGACGCCATCAAGGAAGCCCTGATCGAGGAATTGCTGCGGGATAACCGCGTCGTTTTCTATGGTGAGGATGTCGCCGATTACGGCGGCGCGTTCAAGATCAGCAAGGACTTGCTGGAAACTTTCGGACGGGAGCGCATCTTCAACGCGCCGATTTCGGAAGCCGCCATCTGCGGCACCAGCGTTGGCGCAGCCATGGTCGGCCTGCGGCCGGTGGTGGAATTGATGTACATGGATTTCGCGCTGATGGCCTCCGATCAGATCAGTAATCAAGCCGCGAAATGGCACTACATGTCGGGCGCAAATGTGGAAATCCCAATGGTCATCCGGGCCTCCGTCGGCGGCGGCAAGGGTTACGGCGGCCAGCATTCGCAGACCCTGGAAACCATGTTCGCCCATATCCCCGGCCTGTATGTCGTCTATCCGGCCACGCCCTACGACGCCAAGGGCATGCTGAAGAGCGCCATTCGCGACAACAACCCCATTATGTTCATTGAGTCCCAAATGCTCTATCCCCTGAAAGGCCAGGTTCCGGAGGGGGAATACCTGGTGCCGCTCGGCCTGGCGGATATTAAGCGCACAGGCAAGGATATCACCTTTGTCGCCTGGGGCCCGGCCGTGCATGATGCCTTGAAAGCGGCAACTCTATTGGAGAAAACCGGCGTCGACGCCGAAGTGATTGATTTACGGAGCCTGATCCCGCTGGACATGGAAACCGTGATTCGTTCAGTCCGCAAAACCGGTCGCTGCGTCGTGGCCAGCCAGAGTGTTCACATCGGTAGCTTTACCGGGGAAGTGGCCTCCACGATCATGGAAAAGGCCTTCGACGACTTGGACGCACCGGTTCTGCGCGTAGGCGCCAAGAACGGTATCGCCCCGCAATCGCACATCTTAGAAGCCGCCTTCCTCCCCAACGCCGATGATATCGTCGCCGCCGCACGACGTATTTTATGATGAGTTAGCATGAAGCAGCATCTCCAGCAGGAACCCGATTTCCAAACGGCCTGCAGTTGGTGGGAAGACCTTCCGGATATCTGGACCCCCCTGGGATGGCGTGACCACATGTTTCGGTTCAATGTGCTCTGGAACGGCACGATCCTGGCCGATCCGAATCGCAACCGGCGCACCACGCCATGGGAGGGGCAAGGACTCCAACTAGGGGCCGTGCCCCACATCTCCGACAAGTACGACGACTCTTGGCATTCCTTTCTCCGCCACGACGACCGCTCGGTGCGACAAGGCTGGACGGCTGATGCAGCGCCGGTGTTGTGGACGGAATGGACCCGCGACGGATTGCTGGTGCGCGAGTATGCCTTCGCTCACGTGGCGGGTGGACCACGCGAACTTCAGACCGGGCTCGAGCCGCTCTTCGCGTGGATCCGGTTCGAAGTGCATGCCTTGTGTCCGGCGGTCCCGATCGAGGAACGGACGTGCATGCACCTGCTGTTCCACGCCCCGCATTACCGCGCCAGCATGAGCATCCGCGACAACGGATGGAACTACGAGAAGAGCAAGTACCCGCGAGCGCTGGCCCCGGAGGCCGCCGCATATTCCACCGCCAACGGACTGAGGGTGCTCGAAGATGATGGACGCGTCCGCTTGGCTGTGGCGCCTGGCGCCGGGGACATCACGCTGCAATGGTTTTCTCCGCCGGACGCCGGAATGCCCGCCCGTCCGGGATGCCGGATGACGTTGCAAATACCGGCGCGCAAGGGTGCGCACGTGGATGTGTTGCTACCGATGCTGCCGATGGAGCGCACGGTCTTCGACGCCGAATTGGCACGGGGCTACGCCGGCGCCCTGCGGGAAACCCGCGCCTTTTGGCGCCGCACGGCGTCCACCAGGACCGTGTTCGAGGTGCCGGAACCCGAGATCAATGACGCTCTCACCCAGAGCGTGCGCATAAGCAACCTGCTGTGCGAACGCAACCACGAAACCGGCAAACTCTGCAAACTGACCGGATCATGGATTTACGCCGATCTCTGGTCCACCCCCATGGCCATGGATTTGACCATGATGATGGATACATTCGGCCATCACGCCAACGTTAGACGATACCTAGATATACTGCGCGACGAACAGGGCACCGTCAAGCCACCCGGCGATGCCTTCGCGCTCCATCCCGGCTACTTCAGCACCCCGGCTCGCTACAAGTCGGTGGATTGGCTGTCCGACAATGGCGCCGTGCTCTGGACGATCTGTTCGCACGCCCTGCTCTCGGGTGACCGTGTCTTCATCAAACTCTTTCTGCCCGCCATCGTGCGCAGTTGCGAATGGATTCGCGACGCCCGCGCGCAGACCGGCCACGGCGGTTACGAGGGCGTGCTGCCGCCCGCCGTGGCTACCGACGCCTGGAGTAAAATCCAGGCAGTGTGGTCGATTGGCTGGAACTACCGCGGCTTGACCTCAGCCGTGCGCGTTCTGCACCAGGCTGGGCACCCACTCGCCGGCGAATTCGCCGCCGAAGCCGCAGCGTACCGCAAGGCGTTCCTGGCCGCGCTGCGCGACAAGTGCCGCAAGATGCCCACCTGGCGGGACGCTCACGGCAAGCAGCGGCGTTTTGTGCCCACCGCACTGGCTGGAGAGAGCGCCGAGGACAGCCGGATGGCGTTCTACCTGGACACCGGACCGCTTTTTCTAGTCTTTTCCGGTCTCGTGTCGGCCACTGACCCGCTCATGCGGGATACCCTGGCTTGGTTCCGTGAAGGGCCACAGCACCAATTTTACCGCCGCGATTCAAACTGCTGGCAGTTGCCCGTGCTCGACCACGAAATGTCCAGTTGCGAGCCATGCTACTCGTGGAACATCTTCCATTCGTGGCAAACGGGTGACCGCGCGCGTTTTTGTGAAGGCATGTACAGCGTCTTGGCCGGCGCCCTGTCTCGGGGCACTCGCGTTTCTTGCGAAACGCGCGGGGGCATCACGGGTCTTGCCTGCACTGCGTCTCTGCCTTTGTATCTGGCGCGCTTGGCCGTGGTGGACGACCAAGTCGAACCCGGCCGCCTGCACCTCCTGCGGCTCATGCCCCGCGCGTGGCTTAAACCCGGCGGCAAATGCCGCTTCCGCAACCTGCCCACCGAATACGGCCCCGTAACCCTCGAGACCCGCGTCAGCCGTAACGGGCACGCGCTCGATGTGACCTGGGAACCGGCTTTCCGTGCCGCCTCGCCTATCGTACGCCTGCACACGCCGCCCTGCATCCGTACGATCCGGGTAAACGGACAACGAACCAAGGCCGGCCGACAGATCGAGTTGTAAGATAGCGGGACCTATTTCCCCAGGCTGCCGCCGGGCCAGCTAGGCTTATGGTTGCCCATTTCTAAAGAAAGCACACAACGATAGATAAACTCGCTGACAATCCTTACAGGAGAAATGCCCTATGGTCCGCAACCCCACGCCTCTGAAAATTTTACGCCATCGCCAACCATTGCAGCGCACCCGGCGTCAACTGGCAGCGGGCAAGTTGACCATTGGGTTTCTGGGCGGGTCCGTCTCGGATGGCCGGCCTGTGAGTAACTGGCCGGAGCCGGTGGTGCGCTGGTTTGTGGGCCGCTTCCCCAAGGTGCGCATCGTGGTGGAAAATGCTGCCATCGGTTCGACCGGGTCGGACTTGGCCGTGTTCCGCGCTCAGCGCGATATCATTGACCGCAACTGCGACCTGGTCTTCGTCGAATACGCGGTCAACGACTACCACGTGCCTACCGAGCGGCGCAACCGGACCCGGGAAGGCCTGCTCCGCAAGCTGCTGGCCGGCGGCGGACACGACCTGGTGCTGCCATATATTTTCTGTCAGGGCATGTACGACGACATGGCATCCGGCCGTGTCCCGGCCTCAATCGCCGAGTTCGAATCCCTGGCCGAACACTACGGGATCGGCTCGGTCTGGACAGGACTGGCGGCGTTCAACATGGCCCGCGCCGGGCAACTACCCTGGGATGCATGGCTGCCGGACGGCATCCATCCCCAACATTACGGCAGCCAGATTTACGCCAACAGCGTGATTGAGTTTCTTGAAAAGGAGCTGATCGGCGGCGCCAGCAGCCGAAAATCAACCCCACGCGCCCTGCCCCGCCCGCTCAACGCATCCAACTGGGAACACGCGATACGTCTGCGGCTGGATACTGTGGAAACTGAAGGGCCTTGGGCCATTCACCGCTGGCCGCGCAACGAATGGATCGACCAGGTGCTGCACACTTCGGCCCCGGGCGCCCGTCTGCGATTCTCGGCGCGTGGCCGCTGTCTGGCGATCGGGTACGACACCGGCAAGGCAGCTGCCGATTTCCGTTACCGCGTAGACGGCGGCCCCTGGCTGGCCGTGCGTGTACCGCGTCCAGACTGGGTCGGGGCCGCCGCCGACGGCGAGTTCGTCATGCACGTTCTGGCCGAAG
>CAZALU010000022.1:0-40546 GCA_964486075.1 uncultured Verrucomicrobiota bacterium | reverse complement strand
TCGCGGTCCTCGGATTAGGACCGCCATCATCGATGTCGGCTACAGTAAGAGTTGCCCCCCGATCCGGATCGGGGTGCCTAATTTATTTTTTTTTGTAACGGTGCTGGGTGGATAAGGTGCTAATCATGGCTTAATATGGGCGCCTTTAGATGTAGACGCACCGCCCTCGCCACGTTTTTCGGGTACAACACGCGGCTAGAGCGGTGCGTTGACGAAGAGATTCAGCCCGTTCGTGCCATAACGAGAATTGCAGGGGCTCTTCTCCCGCTTGTTTTTTTCCCCGCGCTTGTGTATCGTGGCCGTTTTTTAATTGTCATGCAAACGGTAACACCATTTTTTGAAATCAGTCGGACGGATCCGGAGTCCCGCGCCCGGCGTGGCCGGATTCACACGCGTCATGGCGTTGTGGAGACTCCCGTGTTCATGCCGGTGGGCACCCAGGCCACGGTCAAGGCTATGACCCCCCTGGAATTGGAGGAGGCGGGGGCGACGCTGATCCTTTCGAATGCGTATCACTTGAACATTCGTCCCGGTATTGAAATCATCCGCAAATGCGGTGGTTTGCACTCTTTTATGGGGTGGCCGCATCCGATCCTGACCGACAGCGGCGGTTTTCAGGTCTTCAGCCTGGCTGCGACGCGCAAAATCAGGGAGGATGGTGTTGAATTCAATTCGCATGTGGACGGCCGACGCCTGTTTCTCGGTCCGTCCGAAGTCATGGCCATCCAGCGCGGGCTGGGGTCGGATATTGCCATGGTTTTCGACGATTGCGCTCCGTATCCCTGTGCTTACGAATCCGCTTGCAAGACCGTGGACCGAACGTTAGCATGGGCGATTAACTGTGCCAACCAGCCTCGAGCGGCTGGACAGTTTGTGTTTGGCATTGTGCAGGGCGGCGCCTATCCGGATTTGCGCCGGCGTTGCGCGGAAACGCTGGTGGGTGTCGGATTTGACGGCTATGCCATCGGCGGGGTGAGTGTCGGCGAACCGGAGGCGGTGCTGCTGGCCGGTGTTGAAAACACGGTTACGTATTTGCCGGTCGATAAGCCCCGCTACCTGATGGGCGTTGGTGTGATGCGCCAGATCGTCGAAGCCGTGGCGATGGGTGTGGATATGTTCGATTGCGTTATCCCGACCCGGATGGCCCGAAATGGATCTGCCTTTACACGCGCGGGCCGTTATCCGGTTAAGGCTGCGTCTTGCAAGGACGATCTCGCGCCGATTGAGGTTGGTTGTGAATGTTATGCCTGTCGGACATTTTCACGGGCCTATGTGAGGCATTTGCTGAATGCCGGCGAAATTCTTGGTGTTCGTCTGTTGACGATTCATAACTTGCACCGTTATATGATGTTCATGAAGGAAATCCAGGCGGCGTTGGACAACGGCACATTCGGGCAATTCAGGCAGGAGGTGGCCGGCCGGATCCGGCGCGATTGAGTGGGCGTAGAGTAATTTTTTAAAAAAGAATTGTAGGGCGGGCACGTCCCGTCTGCGGGATTGCCCGCCGGGTATTGCGCCGGCGGGAAGCCCGTTGGGCATTCCCGCCCTACAATAAGACAGTTACCCGGCACCCGCCGGATCGTTTCAGATTAGAATGCAAAACGGGGGGGGGCGCCGTTTTTACTAGACTAAAGTGTCGCTTGAAGTAAATTTGCCCCGCTGCGGGGCTAATAAAGGAGAAACTCGAATGATAACATCTTACATGTTTTTAGCAATGGGCGGTTTACCCGGAGGCGGGGAAGGGCAGGCGCAGCAGTCTCCTTACATGCTGATCGGCTGGGTGGTGATCATGGTGGCTTTGTTCTATTTCATGATGATCCGTCCCCAACAGCGCAAGGAAAAAGAGCGCAAGGCGTTGATCGGCAACATCAAATCCGGCGACCGCGTCATTTTCGGGGGCGGATTGGTTGGAGTTGTGGCCAATGTAAAGGATAAGATTTTTATAATAAAGATTGCCGACAACACCAAGGTCGAGGTGGTCAGAGGCGCGGTTACGCGAGTGTTGCTTAAGGAAGATGATATAGGTTCAGATTAAAGGATCTTTCCGGATGTGCAAGACAAGCCGGGATAAGCGATCACGGAATATTTAACAGGAGTGGATGTCAATGGACAAAAATGCGCTTTGGAAATGGTTGCTGCTGATCGCCCTGACCTCTTGGTCGCTGGCCTTGGTGCTGCCGCCGTCCGCCCAGAAGATCAAGTTGGGACTGGATCTGCAAGGCGGCACGAGCTACACGGTCCAGATCGATGAGCAGGAACTGGAAAAGCAACTTGCCGAGGAATTCAAGGATATCACCGATGAGAAAATAAAGAACGATAAGATTAAAGGTGAGTTACCGAAACGCGTCCAGCATGCCCAGGAGCAGGCCCTTGAAATAATCCGCAACCGCGTGGATGCCCTCGGCGTTGCCGAACCGTTGATTTATCCGGAAAAAAACAACCGCATTGTGATTCAGATCCCGGGGTTGAAGGAGCAGGATCGCAACCGGGCCGTCGAGCTGATCAAGAGCGCGGCATTCCTCGAATTTGCCATGGTCCATGACGATAACGACCGACTGGTCAAAACCCTGTTCGACAAGGGCCTGGCGCCGGGCGGCTATAAGATAGTGAGCATGCAAAGTCAGGGGGATCACGGCGATTATTATCAGCGCGATGCAACGGCCTTTCAGGACGATGGCATAGACCTGGATGCTGCGGACCGCGCCGTTTCTCGCGGACGATTGGAAAAATTTCAGGCCCCGCCGGGCTACCGGTTTATGCTTGAGGAAAAGAATCTGGAAGGCCAGCAACTTTATATTCCATATTTTGTCAAACAGCGCTACGAGATGAAGGGTGATTCGCTTAAAGGCGCCGGCATGGAATACGACCAGTTGGGCCGGCCGTATGTGACGCTGTCGTTCGACAACAAGGGGGCGCGCAAATTCGCGCGGCTCACAGGGGACTATGCCCCGGGCGGTGCCAAGAATCTCAGTCTTGAGGGCCGCAAATACATGGCCATTATCATGGATGGCCGGTTGTACTCGGCGCCTTATATTAAAACGGCCATTTTCGGTGGCAAGGCGATCATTGAAGGCAATTTTACACTACAGGAAGCCCAGGGGCTCTCCATTGTCCTGCGGTCGGGTTCCCTGCCTACGCCGGTTGACATCGTGCAGTCGTTAAAAGTGGATCCCTCCCTGGGCCGCGATTCGGTCAAGAGCGGTTTCCGGGCCACGCTGTATAGCTGTGTGATCGTTGTGGTTTTCATGGTCGGATATTACCTATTGGGTGGAATTGTCGCTAATATCGGCTTGTTGTTCAACATGTTGTTGCTTCCATTGGCGATGATGATCACCGCCGGCGTCATGGGGTTGATCACCGGCGGCGCTTCCGGATCCCATATCGGATTGCCCGTATTGACGCTACCCGGTATTGCCGGTATTGCCCTGACTCTTGGCATGGCCGTGGACGCCAATGTTCTAATATTTGAGCGCATTCGCGAGGAACAGAACCTTGGCAAGCGGCTGGGAGCGGCCATTGAAGGCGGTTATCATAAGGCCTTTATAACAATCTTGGATACAAACCTGACCACGATCATGGCGGCCGTGATCTTGTTCATCTTCGGGACTGGCGCGATCCGCGGGTTCGGCATAACCCTGACGGCAGGTCTCATGGTCAGCATGTATACGGCCCTGGTCGTCACCCGCATGCTTTTCAATCTGATCGTGGCCCGCACCTCGATGCCGTCCCTGAAAATGTTGAACCTGATCAAGCCCACGCATATTGATTTCATCGGAGCTAGAAAAATAGCACTGACGCTTTCGCTGGTGCTGATCGTGGGCTCCTGGTCCGTCGTAGCCTTCAGGGGCTTGCGGGATCCCAGTACGCTGCTTGGCACCGACTTTACCGGCGGCGCCTCGTTGACGTTCGGTTTTACCCAGAAACAGGATGTGGATAAAATACGCGGCGTTCTGGACGGGGCCGGCATTAGTCAAGCCCATATCCAGTACCAAAAATTGATGGATAGGCCGGATGAAAACCTGCAGATTCGGGTGCCGGCGGCGAGCGGCGACAAAGCGCGCGATGCTTTGCTGGCCGCGTTCGACGGCAGCGGGTTAAATGTGTTGAGTGAAGAAATAGTCGGCCCGCAGATGGGCCTAGAAATGACCGGGCGGGCATTGTGGGCGATCGCGCTTTCGATGCTGGGCATGGTGGTATATATTTCCTGCCGGTTCAAGTTTGCCTATGCTGTCGGGGCGGTTGTGGCGCTCTTACACGATATCCTGGTGAGCGCCGGGCTTTTCTGTTTCTTCGGACGGCAGATTGATATGATAATCGTCGCGGCCCTGCTGACCATCATCGGGTTTTCCGTCAATGATACGATTGTTATTTTCGATCGGATACGCGAAAAATTGAAGACTACGCCCAACCTGCCGTTCCTTCAGATCTGTAACCAGAGCATCAACGAAACGCTGGCCCGGACGATCATCACCTCCGTGACTGTGTTCCTGGCGGTGACAATGCTCTTGATTTTCGGCGGCGGGGCGATCAATGATTTCGCCTTCATTTTCTTTATCGGCATAATCACGGGCACCTATTCCACGATCTATATCGCCACGCCGGTGATGATGGTCGTAATGCGCCGTAAAGCGGCGGCGCTGGCGGGAGTGTCCAAACGTTGAAGATATGGCAGAGCGCCGCGCCGGACCGCACCCAGGCCATTCGGGTTCACCGTGAACTGAATTTGCCTTTGCCCGTTGCGCAGGCGCTCAGCGGGTTGGGCTTGGGCGAATTTGATGATATCCGCCGGTTTCTCAATCCCCGCTTGGCCGATCTTGCCGATCCAGATCTGCTCCCCGGCATGGCGGCGGCTGTCCTCCGGATCTGGCGGGCACTTGATGCCGGCGAGACCATCGCAGTCTACGGAGATTACGATGTGGATGGCATCACCAGCACGGGGCTCTTGACGACGGTCCTGCGGTTGCTGGGCGCCGCCCGGGTAGTTCCCTGTCTGCCCAATCGCCTGGCAGAAGGCTACGGTTTGAATCCGGCCGCGCTGGAACGTTGCATTCAGAAGGCCCAGCCTCAGCTGTTGGTGACGGTTGATTGCGGCACCGGTGCCGTGGAAGCCATTCGCCTGGCCGCCCGGCTGGGTTTGGATGTGATCGTTACTGATCACCACGCGCTCTCCTCTGACGAATTGCCATGCGCGCATGCCATCGTCAACCCCCATTTGGGCGCTCCGGATGCTCCCAAAACACTGGCCGGGGTCGGGGTTGTGTTCAAGGTGTGCCATGCCTTGGTCAAGGAGGCCCGACGGCAGGGCAGGCCTGGCGCGGCAACGCTGGATTTGCGGGAATATCTCGACTGGGTCGCGGTGGGTACGGTGGCGGATATTGTGCCCTTGCGCGGCGACAATCGCATTCTGGTTCGGCACGGCTTGGCCGTCCTGAATCGATCGGCGACAGCGGGCTGGAAAGCCTTGATCGAGATCTCCGGTCTGCGCCAGGCCGTGACCGCCCGGCACATTGCCTACGGACTGGGTCCGCGGCTGAACGCCGCCGGTCGGATCAGCAAAGCGGAACTGGCCTTGGAACTCCTGTTGACCGGCGATAGCCGGCGTGCCCGGGAGATAGCGCTGGAGCTGGACGGCGCCAACCGGGAGCGGCGCGAGATAGAGGCGCTTATCGTGCGCGAAGCTCAGGCTGAAATAGACGCGGCCTACGATCCGGCCGCGCAATTCGGGCTGGTGGTGGCAAAAATCGGCTGGCATCCCGGGGTGATCGGCATCGTGGCTTCGCGCCTGGCCGAGCGGTACCGCCGCCCGGTGGCGGTCATTGCATTCGATGAGAATGGCGTTGGACGGGGCTCCTGCCGGAGCGTTGAAGGCTATAACTTACTCCAGGGCTTGGAACAATGCCGCGCGCATTTAATCAAATTCGGCGGGCATGCAATGGCTGCCGGCTTGGAGATCGAACACTGCAACCTGGATGCGTTCCGCGCGCAATTCAATACACTTGCTGTCCGGGAGCTGCGCTCGAAAGACCTGCGCCCGGTGCAACCCATTCATGCCTGGCTTGATCTTGAGCAGATTGACCCTAAATTGCTCGCCAGCCTGGACCAACTGGAGCCGTTCGGACAGGATAACCCCAAGCCGGTTTTTGCCGCGCGCGGCGTGCGCCTGGCACAGCCCCCGCGCATCGTCGGCAATAAACATCTCCGCTTAACCCTGGCCACTGACAAAGCGCGTTGTTCGGCGATTGGCTTTGGCATGAGCGAGCGCACTATGCCTGATGGTCCAATGGATATCGCGTTTTACCTGCAACGGGACACCTACAATGGCGCCGATTCCCTGCAGCTCAATCTACAGGATATCCGACCGGCGGAGTGAAACAGGCGCGCTTTACAAGCGATAGTTCTTTCAAATCGACGAGCGCCCGCCCCTGTTCATATAACCTGAATTTTGCGTCGAGCTGGCGCAAAATTCACCCGGGCCGCCACGTGAGTCACGTTCCACGTGCCAACGCGGTCACGTGATGATGGCCGCGTAAAACGCGGCCAAACGGGGTTAACCACGTTAGTTTCAAAAATAACCCAACGGGTTATTTTTGAAACTTCACGTCTTTCGCCAGCAGGCAATGCCCGCTTAGGCGAAAGTGAATAGCACGATGATCGTGCAATATTTAGGTATAAAATAAGATTAACGATCGACATTCTTATTTTAAGTTTCAAATGGAGATGTTTTTTGTGCGGCAGTATGTTGCAGACACCTGCTGGACATAGCGGACCTGCTTTGGCAGTCTGCCCGTCATTGAAGCCCTTGTTCAGACCGGTTTCCATAGGCGCGGGGCCGTGGCGGCTGAACTAAATTTATGCTAAGGAATTTCAAAGTGTTGTAGCCGCGACCGATGGTCGCGGTCCTCGGATTAGGACCAACATCATCGATGTCGGCTACAGTAAGAGTTGCACCCCGATTCGGATCGGGGCGCCTAATTTAATGACCGACTATTTTGTTGCGGCGGATGACGTCGAAAGCGCCAAGGAGTAATGATAATGAGGAGATCATAATATGTCTACTCGACACAAACTCGGATTATCCATATCTGTCGGCCTCTTGCTATGCGCCATGCTGGGCGGAGCCCAGGAGCCCGATTCGTGGTCTGAAACAACACTTCGCGACAGCAAGGCGCGCGAGACCTATCCCGTTATCGCAAAAAAAGACGGGGCCTCTGTCACACAGGACGGACGGCTTGACGAATGGAACGCAGTGCCGCGCTGCTGGCTTAGCCTGACGCCAGCCGCTGCTATCCTCTCCCCGGATTCGGAGGGCGGCGTCGATTTTAGCGCGTCGTTTCAGGCCATGTGGGACACGAACACCCTGTACCTGGCGCTGACGGTCGCGGATGACGATCTTTCGTTTGCATCGCCGGCCCCGGAAGACCTGTGGGCTAACGACACAGTGGAGATATTTCTCGATATGGATTTGGAAGGCGACCTGGGTCAGAGCGATTTTTCGAGCGATGATGTACAGATTCTCCTCTGCCCCTTAGCCATCATGAGTGGTGGCACTTTATCCAATGTGTGGTATTCAGCGCAGAATTTTAAGGGATCGGTTGAGTTTGCTGCCGCGCGAACTCCAAACGGTTATATGTTGGAAGCCGCAATATTGTTTCCAGAGGAAATGAAGGCCGGACTTATCGCCGGTAAAAAAATGGGAGTCAACATCGCTGTAAACGATTGCAAAAAGACCGTCTGGCAAAGCCAGATCCGTTGGTTTCAGCATGGCCGGGCGTCCGCCGATGCGCGCGCGCGCAATATCTTTGAACTCGTGGGTTTCGATTATAAACCGACTGTTGGCAAAGTAGATTCCTGGCAATTCGGCGCCGGCACTGCCCGCTCGTTCTATCTTTCCGGCGAGACCACGACAGTTGTTATTGCCGGAAACGAAAACCTACAAGATGCGGTTGCCAGTGTGGTATTCATAAACGACAAAGGCCTCCAGGAATCTCTTGCGAAAAATGTTCACCTGGCGGGCGTCAGGGAGGTTGCCATCCGTATACCGCGTCTGCAATCCTCTCTTTTCGCGGAATGCCGTTTTCTGGTGCAGGCCGTGTTCGGCGAAAAAGTCGTGGCTTCGGAGGAATGGCCGGTTCATGTCGCCGACACGGAGGTCATCGCCAATGATTGCGCAAAATGCGTTCGGGAATCAACCCGCTATATGCACCTGACACCGTACATTACCCGGCTGCTCACTGCTCCGCCCCTCACCGACGTCGCCGGAGCCAGGAACCTGGTTGCGGACATTGATACGGCCCACGACAGCTTGCAATGGGCGGCTAAAGTGAAGCAGGGCCAGCCGCCTGCCGCGGCGCCAGGCGCAAGCGAGCGGACTTATAAATTCGGTAAGTGTGCCGTCATCATTGAATCTCCCGTTGAAGTGGGATCCGCAACCGGTCATTACTGGTTTTCTTCCCTGCACCCGGTCAATGCCAAGGATATCCTGTGCGAGGCGGTCAGGGGGGCGGACGCTGCCCAGGGAGAATGGCCGGCTACTTTATATTTGAGCAGGGACGGCGGCCGAACCTGGACTAAGTCCCTGGACATTGACTGCTACGGTCCGGTTTCCCTTATATTGGAACCGGGTAAAGTGCTGTTGATGCCGTATGAGACATGGCCGTTGAGCCCGGATGACAAACGTAACGTCAAGGCGCGGGGCACCATCCTGGCCTGCTCCAAGGACGGGAGCGTGCGCGCCGAGCGGGTCGAAATAAAATTTCTCGGCCTGCCGCGCGACATCGCCAGGCTTATTGTCAACGAGGAAGAACAGACGGCCTTGTACACCAACGGCAACATCCTCGAGCTTGGCGGTGGCAGGCTGTTTGCAACCCTTTACGGGAAATTTGTCGGCGACAGAACGGCAAATCTTTATGCCTTCGAGAGCACCGACCAGGGGCTTACCTGGCGTTATATTACGACTATTGCCGAAGGTAAAAAGTATCCGTCGGCTTATAATGGCCCCAGCGAATCCAACAGCGCGATTCTGCCCGACGGTCGGATTCTATGCGTTTTTCGGATGGGGCCCGTGCGTCCGAATAATTATTACAAGAGCTACAGCGCCGACAAGGGCAGAACCTGGAGCAAACCTGTGCCGGTGGACGCGGCCTGGTCGGTCGAACCCCAGTTGGTCTGTCTTGAAAACGGGGCGCTGCTGCTCTCCGGCGGCCGGACAGGATTGTACTTGTGGGTCTGTCCTGAAGGCGACGGGAATCGCTGGCAGAAGATCAACATTGCGGAGCATCACAATCTTCTGACAGCGGATGTTGCCCGCCAGTACATACAATCCGTCCACGACGGAAGACAACCGGAATACCTGGCCGGGCAAAGCACGGCCTACACGGGCATGAAGGCGATCGGGCCCGATACGGCCCTGTTGAGCTATGACCGGCTGGGCAACGGCTGGGGCGGGGCACCCGGTCCGTGGGGTGCAAAAGACACCGTATACTCAGTGCGGATAAAGGTTGTCAAGCGATGATGGGGTGATCATGAAGCGAATGCTGCGTTTGCATAACGGCGTGTCGGAGTGATCTGTTTTATATCTGAACCCTGCGGCCCTGCGTCTCTGCGCGAGAGAATTCCGCTCCGCAGTGGTAATTACCCTCATTTAACGTGCGGCCACAAGCGCACGGCGGTGGCCACAATGGAGTTCAGCCAGGCGGTGCCGTCGGCCTTGGCTTCCGGACTCAGCGACTTGACGGCATCCAGGTAGTCGGTATGGGCGGGAATCCGGGCCAGGCCTTCCATGAGCCGGTCGCGTTTTTCGCGATCACCTTCCTCGGCTTCCAAATTAATAAGCCTTTCCCGCATGTGCGGCCAGCGCTCGATCAGCGTCGCCTGTTGCATATAAGGCTGGGCATTCAGATCAAGTGTGTTCGATGCCGACTTTGCCAGAGCAAGCGAGCGAGGCATGTTTTCCGCCAGCTGTTGCAGGCGGTGGATGCGTTCATCAAGGATAGTCGTGAACCGTTCCTCGGCCCCGGCCAGGCAGGCTGCCAGGAATGCATTGTTGTTCAAGAAACGGGAGCGCACCTGGCGGTACCAGGCGCGCAGGGCGTGGATGTTGCCAATGTAATTCAAATTATTAATGACAATCCGGTTGATGGATTGGTAGGCGCCGGCCTGATATTGGGTGGGCGGTTTCCGCGCCCGGATTTCAGGTAGGAAAAGTCCGCTGTTTGGGATGTCGCCGCGCACTATGGTTCCGGCCGGCACCACGGCGCCAAACTCAACTTTGGCCGGACCGGCCATGCCGCCCTGGCCGCCCAGGAAAACCGGTAGCTGGTCCAGCATGACCCCGCGCGGTACGTCGCCGATGAGGGAGGCAGTCGCCTTGTCGTTGTGCGGTGTGAAATTGAAATGGATGTAGGCTGAGCCGATCTCGCTGTGATGCTGATGGCTGGTTCCGCCGGCGATCAGCGCGTCGCAGAAATTGATCAGGCTGCCCATGACGGCGTAGGGAAAAAGAATTGTCTGTTTCAGGCCCACGGTGTGGGCGCCTCCAGCTTGCTCCTCGACCAATGTGCCGGGGCGGATGTGGGCGCCGCTGCCCATCCAGGACCGGGCCAGGAAGGTGCTCCCGGTAAAATACCCGCCGGCCAGCCGGACTTGCGCGCCCAATTGGCAGTTGTCGAGCGTGACGGGCGCCTCTTGCCCGAGAACGCAGCCCGGCCCGATGGAGGTTTTAGAGCCCGTGACCCGGCAGCCGGGATGAATAACGACACCGGGTGCAATCTGCCCGATATTCACGGAATGATCGACCGTAACCGAATCCGGGTTGGACATGTGGACGCCTTGCCGAAGCAGGCGGAGGACTTGTGATGGGGCTGTATCGGACATGGTTAACTCCTCACGCGTATTTGCGCACGATGGCGTTCATGGCCTCAAACTGCCGTTCCATGCTGGCGACCATCTTGAACTGCACGCGGGCGCGATCCAGGTTGTGCCCGGGGCGGTGAACCTTGAAGTAGACATCGCCCAGTAGGTGGTCCGTCAGGAAGCGGATGCCGATGGTCAAAGTGATCACCTGTCCGGCGATGGCCAGTTGTTCGATTTCAATCGGTGTCAGGAACGAGCGCGCGCCCTCCAGGTAACCGCGGGTCAGGGCGTCGAACATAACCAGGTCGATGTCAACCTTGTTCAAGTCCGGCTCGTCTTCATCAGCGAAGCGGGACATGGTGCGCGCCATGTCGCCGAAGTCGTAGAGGGCGCATCCGTTCATGACGGTGTCCAGATCGATGACGCAGGCGCCTTCCCCGGTTCGCTTGTCCAGCATGACGTTGTTGAGCTTGGTATCGTTGTGGGTTATCCGTTCCGGCATGCGTCCGTCGGCGAGCATCCCGGTAATAGTCGCAGCCATTGATTTGCGGGCCAGGCAAAACTCGATTTCCCGGCGCACAGCTTCGCTGCGATTGTCGGGATCGAGCCTAATCGCACTTTCCAAGGCATCTAAACGTTTTGGCGTATGATGGAAATATGGAATTGTTTCATGCAGACTTCCACCGGGCAAATCGACCAAATCGGCCTGAAAGTCGCCGAAGGCCCGGGCGGCCGCGTAGGCCTGAGCGGGGCTGACGCAGACATCGATACTTAAGGCGTCCTTTATAAATACGTACATGCGCCAGAAATTGCCGTCGGCATCCTGATGATATGACTGGCCGTTCTTGGTGAGGATGACTTCCATAGCCTCGCGCCGGCCGGCGCGGGCATGAACCCGCTGCTGAAGATGGCGGGTGACCCGCACGATGTTATCCATGACTTGGGGCGGATTGCTGAAAATGAGATGGTTGATCCGTTGGAGAATAGTAAAAACTACGCTTCCGTTTGTTTGCCATTGAACGAGATAGGTGTCGTTGATATGGCCGTTGCCGTGGGGGATAGCATCTATCCAAACACCGGCCAAGCGAAACTGGCTGCTGGCGGACTGAAGCTGTTGTTGATTATGGTGCATTACTTGAAAAACATACGCAATATGACGGAATCTTGTCAATCTTTCCCGTAATATATTTTATGCTATTTTGGGATTGACAGGGCCGCTGGGATCGGTCATTTTAGTCGAAATTTCAAACAAGCGGGGAGATTTGATATGTTTGGGAGAATCTTCGACTTCTTTTCCAATGATATTGGCATTGACCTGGGCACGGCCAACAGCTTGGTCTATGTCAAGGATCGTGGTATCGTTTTGCGGGAACCCTCGGTAGTAGCAATTCAGACCGGCACGAGTCGCGTGCTGGCGGTCGGCGATGAGGCCAAGCGCATGCTGGGGCGTACTCCCGGGAACATAACCGCGATCCGGCCCATGAAAGACGGAGTTATCGCCGATTTTGAAATTACGGAGGCCATGTTGCGGTATTTTATCCGCAAGGTGCAGAATAATCGCATCATGGTCAAGCCCCGAATTATTATTTCAGTGCCGAGCGGCATAACGGAGGTGGAGAAGCGGGCGGTAAAGGATTCTGCGATGCACGCGGGCGCCCGTGAAGTATATTTAATTGAAGAACCCATGGCAGCGGCGATCGGCGTGGGGCTTCCTGTTCAGGAGCCCGCCGGTAACCTGATTGTGGATATCGGGGGTGGCACCACGGAAGTGGCCCTGATTTCCCTGGCAGGAATTGTGTTCAGCCGCAGCGTACGGGTGGGCGGAGACGAGTTGGATGAAGCCATCATCCAGTACATGAAGCGAGCTTATAATTTGATGATCGGCGCAAGAACCGCGGAAGCTATCAAGGTCAACATCGGCTCTGCGTATCCCTTATCCGAAGAAATCACCTTCGAGGTGAAGGGGCGCGACCTGGTGGCAGGACTTCCTAAAACGCTGACGTTGACATCCGAAGAGGTGCGTGAAGCCTTGCATGAATCGGTGGCAACTATTGTCGAAGCCATCCGGTTCACGCTGGAGCGCTCTCCTCCGGAACTCTCTGCGGACCTGGTGGATCGCGGTCTGGTGCTGGCGGGCGGTGGCGCCCTCCTGAAAGGTATGGATAAACTTATCGCGGAACAGACGGGGCTGCCGGTGCATATCGCGGAAGATCCGCTCAGCGCAGTAGCTGAGGGCACGGGCATGGTCCTGCACGAGATTAATTTCCTGCGTAAGGTTGCCAGCACGCCATCCTAGGCCGCCCGCGGTTTTGCGGAGCTGTCGGATTCGCTTCATTCTCTATCCTCGTTCCTTGCCTCCCGCCGTTGCTGTATTTATTCCTTTGGCGTTATGAATTTTAAACAGAGCCTGTTCAGCTTGGCGGCGATCGGCATGTTGTTGCTCGTCTTGATGAATTTGCCGCCTGCAGCCAAGGCGCGCTTCGCGGGCGGCGTTAAGGACGCCCTGGCGCCGGTTGCCGGCGTCATTTCCCGCGGCTTGTTGTTTTGCCGGTCCGTGTGTACAGGTGGCGACGATCTGGCCGCGCATAATCGGAGGCTGATGATCCAGCTCGGGCAATCGCGCTGGGAAATCCAGCAACTGCAATTTTTGGAACAGGAAAACTCCGAATTGCGGCGCTTGCTCGGTTTGGAAGCTCGCTCGCGCTACCGCGTGGTCGCTGCTCAGGTGATCGACCGTTCGATCGGTGGCTGGTGGCAGTTAGCCCGCTTGGATAAAGGTCTGGTGGATGGGGTCACTCGCGATTTAGCTGTGCTTTCGGAAGATGGTCTGGTCGGCCGCATTGTTGAGGTTTCGACTTTCACTTCCGATGTGCTCTTGTTGGTCGATCCGAATTCCAAAATTTCAGCCCGCTTGTCGCGCATGGACGCTTTTGGCATTGTGTCCGGACAAGGGGTCTCGTTGCGCGGTGATTCCCTGTGCCGTATGGATTTTATTGTGAAAGAGGCCAATCTGCAGGCGGGCGACGAAGTGGTCACCTCCGGGCTGGGCGGTGTGTACCCGCCCGGGCTGGTAATCGGTTATGTGGAGCAAGACTACTTGGATAACAGCAGCCTTGATCGGCATGCCGATATTGTGCCGGCGGCGGACTTGAGATTGCTGGGGTTCGTTTTTATCGTGCTCCGCGAACAGCCGGCGAACCCGGCACGGGAGCGGCAACCATGATGAACCCGGTGGTCATGCTCATGGCTCTGATTGGCGCCGTGCTGGCAGAAACAGTCTGTCCCGCGGCGCATTGGCTGGGACAGGCCAAGCCGCCCCTGGTCATGTGCCTGGTCTTGTATTATGCCACGAGCCGTTCTCTGTCGCTCACGTTGGGGGCGGCGATTGTTGGGGGGATCTTAAGCGACTGCATGAACACGATACCCCTCGGGTATTCGATCATTTGTCTGGCGGGGATCGGGCTGCTGGCCAGGGCCTATCGGGACGTGGGCTTCAGCAGGCAATGGTTTGTACACATGGTCTTCGGCGCCCTGGCGGGCATGGGCATGACCCTGGCAATGTATGGCTTATTATGGATGGCCGATTCCGGGGTGCACGCCGTTGGGCCGGGGTGGATCCTGATGAAAGTTCTGGGCGTCGGCGCTTATGGCTTGGTCTTGGCACCCGTTGTTTTTGCTCTTATGGAACGTTTGGATTGGATGGTGGGTAATTCCAGAATGGAAAACGTGGTATGAATTCGGTGCATTTTACAAAGCATGAGCAGGCGCGTCTACGCGCGGTCTGGCTGATCATGATGGCTTCCCTGGCCTTGCTGGCCTTTCTGTTGTGGCGTATCCAGCTGAGCCACGGGGAGCGCTATGAGATCAGCCTGGAGCAGCAGTCCATCCGCCGCGTTCAGATTCCCGGGACGCGCGGGCGGATCATGGATCGGCACGGCGTTGGCCTTGCCGATAACCAGCCCAACTATTGTGTGGCCCTGTTTTTAGAAGAGCTGCGCCGGCCCGGTAAACGATGGGTCACGCTCGATGACGCCTGGGCGCTCGTTCAGCGGGTTGCCGAAATCACCGGCATCACACCGAGCTTGACCCGCGCCCAGGTGGCTACGCATTTGTATAACCGCAAAGCCCTGCCGCTGATTGTGGGCCGCCATCTGGATGAGCGTTCGCTGGCCCGCCTGGCCGAAGTCGGTCTGGGTCTGCCGGCCGTGGAAATCCTGACGGAGGCCGACCGGGTTTATCCCCAGGGCACTCTGGCGAGCCATGTGCTGGGATACGTGGGTGCGCCGGATCCCAAGGATGAGGATAGGAACCAGCGTTCCTATTGGCCCGTCATGATTGGTAAACGTGGGCTTGAAAAACGTTATGATGACCTGCTCCGGGGCACAGCCGGCGGCAGGCTGGTCCGTGTGGACGTGTCCGGTTTCAAACATGATGAAATCGGCTTTCGCGATCCAGTGCCCGGCGGCGACCTGATGTTGGCCTTGGATGTGGCAGTCCAGCGCAGCGCCGAAAAAGCCCTGACCGACGTCGTTGGCGCCGTGGTTGTCATGGATCCGCGCAACGGCGATGTGCTGGCTCTGGCCAGTTCGCCGGACTTCGATCCCAACTCTTTTTCGCCTTCCATTTCGTTCGCGACCTGGAGCCGGGCAGTCGAGGATAGCCGCAAACCACTCTTCAATCGTGCCGTGAGCGGACAGTATGCGCCAGGCAGCATTTTTAAGCCGGTGGTGGTTCTGGCTGCCCTGGAAGTCGGACTGGCAAATGCCGGGACCGGCTATGACTGCCAGGGTTATTATGAAATAGGGCGGCAAAGATTTTCATGCTTCGCAAGCGAAGCGCATGGCTGGTTGAATATCCGTGAGGCTTTAATGCTTTCCTGTAATGTGTTCTTTTACCGACTTGCTCTTCTTTGCGGGATTGACACGATCTATCAGCAGGCGCTGAGTTTGGGATTGGGGCAGAAAACCGGGATTGATCTCGATGCTGAAAATGCGGGACTGCTCCCGGGGAAAGACTGGAAACGTGTGGTCCGCGGTGAAGGCTGGAGCGCCGGCGATACATGTAACATCGGGATCGGGCAGGGTGCCCTGCTGACAACGCCCATCCAAATGGCTGTGGTTGCGGCCGCCATCGCCAACGGCGGCGTTGTATATCGGCCGCGGCTGGTGCTGAGTGTGCGCTCGCCTGGCATGGCGGAGTTCAGGGAAGTGCCGCCTGTAAGTGTTCGGGACCTTAAGTGGCGGCCCGAGAACCTGGCGTTGGTTAAGGAAGGGATGCGAGATGTGATTGAAAATCCGTCCGGCACTGGCCGCCTGGCCAAGGTGCCCGATGTGATCATGGCGGGGAAAACCGGCACTTCTGAGTTTGGCCGCAAGGGCGCAGGGCAACAACGCGGTTGGATGATAGTTTTTGCGCCCTATGATAGGCCGCGTTATGCGGTGGCCATGGTTTTGGACGAGGCGGTCACTGGCGGCACATCCGTCGGCCCGCGGATCCGACTGTTGATGGATGAAATTTTGCGGAGCGCGGAGGGCGCCAACGGATGAGAATACGATGGGCAACACGTTTATTAAAGCGCCTGGATTGGGTAATGTTGGCGATCATGGCGCTATTGCTGGTGCTCGGTATTCTATTCGTGTTTAGCGCTGATTTCAGATCTGGAAATTCGGCGCTGGGGACGCTGTATCGGAAGCAGATGATATGGATGGGGGTGGGCCTGCTCTGTTTCTTCGGGATGGCCCTGACGGATTATAACCAGTGGATCCGGCTGGCATGGTTTTTGTATGTCTTGGCGCTGGTCATACTGGTTCTGGTGTTTGTGCCGCACGTAGGCTTGAAGCTATTCGGGGCCAACCGCTGGATCCGGGTGGGCGGTTTGGGGGTGTTTCAGCCGGCTGAACTCATGAAGCTGTCCACCCTGCTCGTCCTGGTCAGGCTGTTCGGATGGCCGGGCGAGCCGGCACGGCAAGGCCGGCTTGTTGTGCTTGGTTTGGCGCTGGTCATGGTGCCGCTGGCCCTTATCATCAAGCAGCCGGATCTGGGCACGGCGCTCATTTTCTTGCCGCTGCTGGTTGCGGTCATGTTCGCGGCGAATGTGCCCGGACATATCCTGGGCACGTTAATAGGGCTAGCGCTACTGCTCGTGGTTATGGCCCTGGCGCTGATCGCTTTGCCGTCCAAGCTGGGATGGGCAACAGAGCGCCAGGACCGGATCGTCAGGATGATAGGGTTGAAGCCCTATCACAGAGATAGGATACTGGTGTTTCTAGAAGACAATCGGGACCCGCTGGATTCGGGCTGGACCAAGGCCCAGTCGCAGATTGCGATCGGTTCCGGACGGCTGTGGGGTAAGGGCTACCTGCAGGGAACCCAGAACATCCTCGGGTTTTTGCCGAAGACCGTGGCGCCCAACGATTTTATTTTTTCGGTGATCGCCGAGGAGAAGGGGTTCATGGGATCCATGGTGGTCTTGGTGTTGTTTGCCGGCTTGATTCATGCCGGGCTGCGAGCGGCGGCGGTAGCGGCAGATAAAATGGGCCGTTTGCTTTGTGTGGGGGTGGTCACGATTATATTTTGTCATGTGTTTATCAACATGGCCATGACGATCGGAGTTTTGCCGATCACCGGCATCCCTTTGCCGCTGATCAGTTATGGCGGAACTTTTATGGTTGGTATGCTGACGGCGCTGGGCATGGTGCAAAGCGTCTATATCCGGGGAAACTGGCGGTAACAGGAAAGGATCGAATTTATGTTTGGTTTTAATAAAAAGACTAGGGTGAACCGCAAGGAAATCACAATTAACGTGGAGAGCCTGGAGACGCGAGTTGCGGTTCTTGAAAACGGCGAGCTCGAGGATTTTAAGATCGAGTTGCCATCGGCACAACGCATAGTTGGCGGTGTGTATAAGGGGCTGGTCCAAAACCTGGAGGATGGATTGCAGGCTGCATTTGTGGATATCGGCCTTAAAAAGAACGCTTTTATTCATTACTGGGATATGTTTCCGGAAGATTTGTCGCGCCTGGAGGCGCTGGAAGGAGAACATGTCCGAACGATCTCGCGCCGACGTCAGTTCACCAAGGAGGAAATTGCACGCCATTTTCCAGTGGGATCCGAAATTGTGGTTCAGATTACCAAGGGTCCGATCGGCAGCAAGGGGCCCCGGGCCTCTGCCAGCCTGAGCATTCCCAGTCGCTATTTTGTGCTCATGCCCGGCAGCAAGCTGCGTGGTATTTCACGCAAAATCGAGGATGAAAACGAACGTAAACGCCTAAAAAAAATCCTCAGTCGATTGCCCGTGCCTGAGGGCTGCGGCTTGATCATCCGCACCGCCGGCGCCGGCGCCAGCGGTTCCAACTTCGTTCGGGATATTCGCTCGCTGCTGACTTCCTGGGAGGAACTAGAAAAACGTATTCGCGAGCATAAAGCTCCCTACTGCCTCTATCAGGAGCCGGACTTGATCGAGCGCACCGTGCGCGATTCGGTTACCGAGGATATTGACAGCATTATCATCGACTCGCCGGCGGAATACCAGCGCATCAAGGACATTTTGGCAAATATTTCGCGGCGCGTGCGCGGGCGGGTTAAATTATATGACGGCGCCAAGCCGATCTTTGAGCATTACAACGTGGAACGGCATTTGGAAAACGCATTCCGCAGGAAGGTGACCCTCAAATCCGGCGGCTGTATTGTGTTCGATGAAACCGAGGCCATGATAGCCGTGGATGTCAACACCGGCCAGCACAAAGGCGCCAACACGCAGGACGAGGTGATCTTCCGCGTGAATACCGAGGCGGTGCAGGAGATTGCGCGTCATTTGCGTTTGCGCAACATCGGGGGATTGATCGTCATCGACCTGATCGATATGCGTTATAAGAAACATCGCAATATGGTCTACCAGACCCTGAAAGATGCCTTGAAGAAAGACAAGGCGCGCAACAACGTGCTCCCGATCTCGTCCCTGGGATTGCTGGAGATGACCCGCCAGCGCGTGAATGAAAGCCTGGAGGCCACCATGTACGTGGATTGCCCGTATTGCCACGGCCGAGGCAGCGTCAAGTCGCCCCTTAACATGAGCGTCGAAATCCAGCGCCGCCTGCTGGCAATCATGCGTACCCGTCAGCAGGAGGCCAGCCAGGGGATGTCCCTGCGTATCACGGTCAACCCGACGATCCTTAACCGCTTGCGTGAGGAGGATGAGGTGCTGCTGCTGAAAATGCAGGAGCAGTTTAAAGGGCGTCTGAGTTTCCGTGCCGATGCCGCCTGGCATATGGAGGAGATGACGATCGTTAATTCTGAAACCGGCAAGGAATTGTATTCGAACGTCGGCGCCACCCGCTAAAGTGCTTCAGGTAAATAACGTGAGGCTTTTGCAAAACCACAGCGGACGCGACGGAGCGCGTCCCTCCAGCTCCAAAACCAGCCCGTTGGCGTGACTTCTGGCGGGCCATCCCGCTCATCCAAGGGTAGCGGGATCGTGGCCGGCTGCCGCAGTGGTTTTGCAAGAGCTTCACGTAACAATGACGGAGTTCTAAAGCCCAATGGGAGTAACCCACCCCACTCCCCTCCTTGGAGGGGATAAGATATAGCAAACCAATCAGTTCCCCTCCTTGGAGGGGATAGGGGTGGGTTCCTTGATCCTCTGAAGTTAATTGTCTGAACATCTATAGCCGGCCACGCGGACCAAACGGTCCGCTGAAAATTTAAGGAAAGAGGCTTGGTTTGCGCCGAGCAATATGGTAAAAACCAAACTTTATGGATATTTCATCAGGATTTGATATTTCCGGCCCCTCGCGCCAGACGCGGCGGGGTGCTCCATGGTGGCGGGGCGTATGACTGTCGCTCACCGATATTTGGCACTGGCGTTGCTGGCTGCGACATTTGTGCGGCTGTCCGGCATGGCGTTCGCAGCCGAAGATATAGTGCCCGCCGCTTCGCCAACGGCACCTTTACTGTTTACCGCAACCGATCTCAAGGACGCGCGTTCCCTGGCGCTTAAATTGCGCGCGGCCCGGGATCCCCTGACGCGTTATGTCGCGGAACGCTGTTGTGTCCGCACCAAGCAATTGCTCGGCGCCTACCGGGGAACGGAGGATCCCAATCCTCTCCTGCGTCAGATGATGGTGCGCGATCTTAACCGCTTGATGATCAATGAGGCGATTTATGATCCCGTTCTTTTTTCGCAAACGCAGTTGTCGGATGCCACCCGGAAGCTGATTGAAGACCTGGCCGGCGCGGATCGCCTCCAGCTTAATCGCCTGCTCTTGGAAGATGCCTTTCCCAACGAGTTGCTCAGGGTCAGCGCCCAGGCGCTGGATGTCCGAGCCGACAACCTGGAGATGGACAACGTCCAGCGCCTGCTGGTGGCTTCGGGCCATGTCCTGATCCGCAAGAACCCGGACAACCTGCGCGCGGATCATGCGGTGGTCAACCTCGATACCATGGATGTTATTGCCGATGGTAATGTGACTTTTGAACAAGGCAGCGCGGCTTGGACCGGTCAAAAGCTGCGCTATAATTTTCAAACGGGCCAGGGTGATTTCGGCAGCTTCATGGCTTATATGGATCCGTTTTACATCAAATCCAAGTCGTCGTATCAGGATAAAAACGGGGAGTACGTAATCGAGGATGCGGTCTTGACGCCTTGCGAGGGCGAGCATCCGACGGCATATATGCACGCCCGGAAAGTGAGGATCAGTCCCGGCCATCATATCCGGGCGCAACACGTGGTGCTGTATATCGGCGGGGTGCCCGTGATGTATGCGCCCTATTGGTCCCAGAACATCGGCGATCCTAATTTCATATCGGTGGTCCCCGGCTACAATCGCCGCATGTGGGCCTACCTGCTGACGGCGTTTAATTACCGCATCAGCAAAAAAGTCGAGGCGGCCAGCCATATCGATCTGCGCCTGCGTCGTGGTGTGGCTGTCGGACAGGATATTATGTGGTCGGCCGGCGGCAACGCCACCCAGCTCTCCACCGAGCGTTACTTGAACCCGACCCCGGACGAGCCCTGGGCTTTTATGGGCAAAAAAGGCTGGGTGGATCCCGACGAACCCGAGAAAGTGACCGAAGATGAGGATGCCTGGTTTGGCGATGCCATTGCCTACTATGCCAGGGATTCATGGCCTGACGAGGGCAAGGCGCAGGATTATTCGATCGACGAAAATCGTTATCGCATGCGCTTGTATCACAGCCAGAATCTCGGGGAGTACGACTACTTCCTGGCGCAAGTAAATTACCTGAGCGATCCGAAATTCATCGAGCAGTATTTCCGCGAGGAGTATAGATCCGCGCCTGAGCCGGATAACTATTTCGTTTTTACCCATCGCACCGATCATTACACACTCAGCATGGAGATCGAACAGCGGCTTAACGATTTTTATTCGACACTTAACCGCACGCCTGTTCTGACCCTCGATATTTCCAGGCAGCAAATCATGGACAGCCCCTTTTATTACCAGGGCAAAACCACTGCGGGTTATTTCTCTCAAGAATGGGAAAGCAAGCTGACCAACAAGCAGGACTATGCCGCGTTCCGGTTCGATACCGATCACATGGTTTATTATCCGAATAAGTTTTTCGGGTTTTTAACGACGACTCCGCGCGCCGGATACCGCGGCTCATGGTACTCGGCGACTAAACAGGACTACACCAACCTGGTCGTCAAGCCCGTGCTCACCACCAATGGGGTGCCCGTCATGTCCAACGGCGTACCTGTAAGCACGGTCAGCACCAATATTTTAATGGAACGTATGGGTGCGCAGTACCGCAACCTGTACCAATTGGGCCTGGAAAATTCCATGAAAGCCTTCAAAGTCTGGGAGACGTATCCCGGGGACATCATCAACAACGTACGCCATATTGTTGAGCCGTATACCGATTATACCTTTGTGCCCGAGCCGAATATGCTTGCCACCAATTTATACAAATTTGACGATTCCGATGCCCTTGGCTTGCAGAACAGCCTCATGTTTGGGATACGGAACAAGATTCAAACCAAGCGCCGCACGATCTATGACTTGCTGTATGTCGATATCTGGACGGCCTACCGTTTTCAAACCGAGCCCACCGCAAACGTGCTCAGCAATGTTGCCTTTGATGTGCGCTCTACTCCTTTCGACTGGTTGGTTCTGAGAGTCGACGGCTCCTACGACACCTACGAAACAGCGATCCAGACTTTTAATACACGCCTGACCGTGCTTGACAAGACGTTTTGGTCCTACGAGGTGGAGCATCGTTACCAGGAATCCAGCAGTAGTCTGCTCTTCAATACCCTGACGATCTCGCCCTATGTCGGCTGGCGTTTCAGCGGCTACTTCCGCTACGAGTTCGAAGACAGCACCCTGGAGGAGTACGGTCTTTCCGTGCAGCGCATGTTCGGCTGTCTGACCGCCAAGGTGGGCTTCGACTGGCTGGATGATGACTTCGACGTCTGGCTGCAGTTCTGGTTCACCGACTTCCCCAAGGTGCGCGTGGATGCCGGGCTGTAGGCGTCTGGCCGCCGGTCTTGTTGGCGTCATCAGGCAAATCTCGCTTCTTCCAGTTTGATCCGGTGGCTGCTGCTGAAAGTGGCGATGCTATGCAGTCTTGCGCAGTGCCCGCCTTCCTGCATGAGGCGAAGTTATTCCTGTTCCACTACTTCAGACTTCCTGATCCGGGCTGACTGGCGTAAACTACTGCATGGTCCAGCCTATGTTCCGCCCGGATCAGGAAGTCTGAACATAGTCGCCTTGGCATGTAGACGCGACGACCTCGCTGCGTTGGCCGGCCCAAACACGCGGCGAGGATGCCGCGCCAAATAGATCCTGCCCGGTCGTGCCATAATGAGAACCGCTGGGTCTTGTCTTCAAACCTTGTGTCATTAAAGCTTTTGTTATAGAATCCATAAAACTTATGACACCTCCGCTCATATTCGGGCACTGCGATGAGCCCGGCCTGGTGGCCGTGGAAATTGCGCCTGTCGATCGCAAAGCAGCGGCACAGCAGGCCATTCTCTACATTCGGGAAAAGGAGCATACTGTTCAACGCTCTGTGCCCTTCAAGCCCTTCCTTGTTACCGAAAACGAGGCGTTGTTCAAAGGGAGTCCGATCCAGCCGGAACTGTGCGCGCTGGAGGGCGATGGGCGGCTGAAGTGCCTGGCTGTGTTCGCCGCCTGGCCGGACTGGGAACGCGCCCGGAGCTGGCTCGCCAGTAAAACCGGGTATGCGCCCGGCAATCCGGATGCTCCTTTTCTGGCCATCAATGATCCGGTTCAGCAATTTCTCATGTTGTCGGGACGCGCATTATTCAAGGGCATGGCCTTTGAGCAACTCCGCCGCCTGCAGGTGGATATTGAAACCAACACGGCACCGGGGTTCGACTTCTGTAACGCCGCGCGCGAAAGCGACCGCATCATCGTGATCGCGATTGGCGATCAATCCGGCTGGGTGGAGACGCTCTCCGATCCGTCCGGCGATGAGCAACGCCTGCTGGAAAGGTTTGTGGAAGTTGTCCGCGAGCGCGATCCGGATGTGATCGAAGGCCATAATATTTTCAAGTTCGATCTGCCGTACCTGGCGGCACGCGCTGCTCGCTACAAGTTGCCCCTGGCATTGGGCCGCGATGGTAGCCGCTTGCGCTCGCACCCCAGCCGTTTCGCAGTCGGCGACCGGGTGGTGGCCTTCCCCAAATTCGAAATTACCGGACGGCATGTCGTTGATACCTATTTTCTTCTCCAGAATTATGATGTCACGCATCGCTCCCTGGAAGGATTCGGATTGAAGAATGCGGCCGTCCATTTTGGCTTGGCCGCGCCGGAGCGGGTCTATATCGAGGGCGCGGATATTGCCCGGACCTTCGAGAAAGACCCCGAACTGGTCCTGCGCTATGCGGCGGACGATATTCGTGAAACCTGCGGCTTGAGCGCTATCCTCTCGCGCAGTTATTTTGCCCAGGCCCAGATCCTGCCGCTCAGTTATCATAACGTCTGCCTGCGGGGCAGCGGAACCAAGATCGACGCCCTGATGCTCCGCGAATACTTGCGCCGGCGGCGGGCTATCCCTGCGCCTGAGTCGCCGCGGGCGTTTGAAGGCGGCTATACCGATATTTTTATCAAGGGCATGCTCCGCAACGTCCGCCATTGCGACGTGCGCTCGTTGTATCCCTCCATCATGCTGGCCGGGCGGCTGGGACCGCGCTCCGACGCGCTGGGAATATTCCTGACAATGCTGGCATATCTTCGCGACTACCGCCTTAAAGCCAAGGAGCAGATGCGCGCCGCCCGGACAGCGTCCGAGATCGCGCACTTCGATGCCCTGCAGACAGCCTTTAAGATCCTGATCAATTCGTTTTACGGTTACCTGGGGTTTGCCCAGGCGCGCTTCAACGATTTCGCGGTTGCCGAGCAAGTCACAGCCGAAGGCCGGGCAATTTTGCGGGGCATGATCGAGTGGCTTAAAACGCATGGCGCCCAGCCCGTGGAAATCGATACCGACGGCATCTACTTTGTGCCGCCGCCTCTGAAGAATTCCAGGGAGGAGCAGGCGTTTCAACAGGCATTTCAGGCATCCCTGCCCGAGGGGATCGAGATGGAATTCGACGGCGACTATGTCTCCATGTTCAGTTACAAGATGAAAAACTATGCGTTGCTGGAGGCCAATGGCGAGATAACCATCCGCGGGGCTGCCTTGAAATCGCGCGGCCTGGAACCCTACCTGCGCGCCTACCTGAGCGAATACATCCGGCTTAAACTAGAATTTCGCGAGGAGGCCATTCCGGCCTTGAAAGCGCGCTATGAGCAGGCCATCATGGAGGGCGCACTGCCCATCCGCCGCCTGGCGAAGACCGAGACACTGAAAGAGGCGCCCGCAAATTATGCCGCCAAGGTAGCCGGCAAGGGCCGGAGCCGCAACGCGGCCTATGAGCTGGCCCTGCGCTCTGGCCGGCCGTATCGAGCCGGGGACCAGGTTTCCTATTATATCACCGGCTCTAAAAAAAGCGTCTCAGCCCACCAGGCGGCCAAACTCGTGGTCGATTGGAATCCCGAGGCCCGCGACGAAAACACGGCCTATTATATAGCCAAGTTCCGGGCACTTTCCGCACGCTTGGAGGCAGGGCAGGATGGGGAATCTGAGTCGGACACGGATGAAAGCTAATTCAATTACAATTGCTGGTTCAAGTAATTATCTTCAGAAAATCAAGAAACCAACCCCACGCCCCTCCTGGGATAAGATATCATAAGCCAATCAGTTCCCCTCCTTGGAGGGAATAGGGGTGGGTTCCCATGTTGGTCTTCATTTACATAGGTTATTTACAGAGCCTAAGTTCGTTCCCAGGGCTTATTCATGAAGGGAAGTTATCTCCGGGTGAGTTGTCAACATTCCGAAGGTAGCGCCGGGTTTATCCTGGCGTGGGTTGCCCGTAAGCATAGCAGGCTTAAAGCCTGCTCTACCTATTCCTTACATGCGCCGAAGAATTAGCCCTGGTTCGTTCCCTTGCGCATCGATAAACTACTTGTTTGTTGTGTTCTCTGATGAGATAATCACCACTAATTATGAGACCAATTCTTGCAATCCTCATATTCTATTTCATGCTCCTGCCGGCTGGCGGGTCGGCGGCCGTTACCTGGTCCGGCGCCGGCGGGGACTCGGACTGGTTCAATCCCACCAACTGGAGCGGGGAGTTGTTGCCGGGGGCGACCGACGACGTGTTTGTCGTCACGAATGGGATCGGTGGGCCGACCCTGACCGGCAGCGTGGCAGTCCTCACGCTGACCTTATCCAACAAGACTCTGCTGTTTCAGGGCACCAACACGATTCTGACGGCGAGCAACGTGACGGTGGCGGGTTCGAGCGGGAAGATCACGCATTCCGCCCAGGAGACCACCTCGACTAATGCAGCAGGTCTTTGGATCCCGAATCACTTGGTTTGGATTGTTTGCAGCAACTTTGATCTGGCATCCGGTGCCGCTATTAACGCGGATGGCATGGGGTACGCCGGTGGCACAAACACGTACACTAATGGCTGTGGTCCTGGCGGCGGCATCTATTCTGTGTCCAAAGGGGGTGGAGGCGGGTATGGCGGCGCAGGAGGGCAAGGGAACTCTGCCGGTTCGATCGGGGGCGCTACCAATGGTAGTGTTTTTGAGGCATCCGAACCCGGTAGCGGTGGAGGATTTGGCCATTTTGCTAACAGTTATGGTGGTTTTGGCGGAGGGTGTATCCGGATCGAGATCGCGGACCGGGCCATCGTTGATGGGACCCTCAGCGCTAATGCCGGTGGTGGCATGCGCGACGGAGCCGGCGGCGGTGCGGGCGGGGGTATATATCTATCTTGCGCTGACCTGACCGGGGCTGGGACGATCCAAACGATCGGCGGTAACGGCAGTGCAGGAGGATCGTATGGCGGCGGCGGAGGTGGCGGACGGATTGCGCTCGTGGCTAATAATGGCAGCGGGTTCACGGGTTCTTTCACGGCTAGAGGCGGGAGCGGATATTCAACCAACTATGGCGACATCGGTACTGTTTATCTGAATGATTTGCGGACGTTGAAAACAGTGTTTACGAACGGTGGGGCGTACTTAGTGCTCAATTCGAGAACATGGGACTGTGATCATCTGTCCGTTTCCAACTTTTACTTGCGTTTTGAGACGGGGATTGTGGTGACGGTGGCGAATGATATCGAGGTTCTGAACGGTGCTCGCGTCACGCTAATCGGTGCCAGCGTCTTGTCATGCGCCAACCTGGTGGTCACGGGGTCGGGGTTCTATGGGGCCTCGACGCTTGCTCTGGGCGCAAATCGCAACCTAGATGGCAGCAACTGCATGACCTGTACCGGCTCGGTCTTGATTGGGGGGGGGCTTATGCATATCTACCCGGCGTCTTCTCTCCGCGTTGGTGGCAGTTTGTCTCTTTACGGAGGTGCTGGTCATATCTACCCGGCGTCTTCTCTCCGCGTTGGTGGCAGTTTGTCTCTTTACGGAGGTGCTGGTATTTACACCTATTGCCATCCCACGCTCGGAACTTGTCCGAGCGGCATGGTCTGCGCCGCCGATTTTTATCTGGGCACCGGATGTGTCGTCAGCGCTTCCAGTAACGGCTGGGCGGGTGGTGTGTCGGGGCACGGCAATGGCTATGGATTGGGACCCGGCGTGGCCGCTGGGTGGGGTGCCGGTGGCGGAGGCTACGGTGGTGCTGGCGGTGCGGGAAAAGGAGCCGCTGGATATGGAGGCAGTCCTTATGGTTTGTCGAATGCTCCGGCATATCCCGGCAGCGGCGGCGGCCTGGGATATTTTGTAGGCGGCCACGGCGGCAGTGGTGGAGGTTATGTACAAATTACGGTGAGCGAAACGATGACAATCGAGGGCTCGGTATACGCCAACGGTGGTGCCGGAGTGTCGGATGGCGACGCTGGTGGGGCGGGAGGCAGTATCGTTCTGTCTGCCCAAAAGATCAGCGGGCATGGGTGTATCCAGGCCGATGGTGGGCATAGGGGCTCTGCTGGCGGTTCGATAGGTGGCGGCGGTGGTGGTGGGCGGATCGCGGTGCGTTGCAGCTATAACCATTTCTACGGGACAACATCGGTGACTAATGGCACAGGTTATCTGCCCGGGCAGGTCGGCACGATCTTCTGGCGTATTCATGCACCGGGCACGTTTTTCAGCGTGTGGTGAGAGCGAAAGAAGCGGTAAGGAGTAAGTGCAACTAGTATTGTGCGACGGAGGCGTTTTTACGCGAAATGCCCAGAATAGCTGACTTGCGCGATAAAGTTTGTTATTCGTGGTTGCCTCGAATTTGCGGGAAGATTATACGTATAATCGATCTTGCTAAAATTAAGATATTTCGTCCCGATTGGGACGACCGGTTGGTATCCAATATTTTTATGTTCCCTTCCCTGGAGTGTTAGGGGTGGATATCCTGTTCTGCTCTGGGTCCCTCCTCGAAAAGAATACAGGTTGAATAGTTTTATTATTGGCGTGCCGTAACGGTTGATTACTGAGTATCAAATCACAGATGTAACCCGACTGAGCGCGTACATCAATAATAAAAAGCGAGTTTTGGTACGTCGAGTGGAGGGCCACGCTTTGTCGTGGCCGTTCTTTGGTGTTGCGCGACCGCAATATTCAAGCTGGCAGGCCCTGCTATTTTCCCGCCGCTTGGCCGACTGTTAGAGTTCGCTTGCTGCGCGTGGTTTGTAGTTCATTGTCCGGTAGGCGCCGGTTCAGGAAGTCCAGGGAGAGATCTATCAATTCCTTGGCTTCGTCCGGGGTCGTGGTACCCACCGTAACCATGTCCTGATTGCGAATGGTGTTCCAGACGAACGCCAGGCCCACTGGTGGTAGGAGTCGCCCGGCGGCCATGGGCTTGATGGTCATGACCGGTTTCTTGGCGTTGGCGATGACCCGCATAATCCAGTCGGCTTCGACCTGCATCAGGAACCCAGCGGCATTGTAAAGCTGGATGTAAGTTTCCACGTCGGCCCCGGTGGCGTCCGCGATGATGACGGCCTCGGGCATGTGAGTGGAGAGCCCGGGGATCATGCCCCGATCCCTGATCAGCTTGGTGTACTTGTCGAGGTCGCGGATTTTATGGTGCAGGCGGTCGAGCAGGCTGTCCGTGACGCACTGATGCGGCATACAGAACGTCGCTCCAAGTTCTTTACAGGTGTCGAAGACGCGCTCCGGCTCGTTTTCGGGTGGACCCCCGGGCAGGATGTTGAAAATGGGAGTCAGGACGGTGATGACCTTCCGGCCGGTGCGGTCCTGGGCTTCCTTGATCGCATCGCGTAGCATGGGCACCGGCATCCCCATAATGACATCAACCCCGTGCTTGAGGAAAACGGTGATAATGTTCGCGATGTTTTCACGGGTCTGAAAACTCTTGATGAAGTTGTCCTTGGCCTGGCTGGTGTGCGAATAGCCGAGGAACCAATTCGTGCCGATGATCATTCGTGAGAGGGAAACGCCACCGACCATGGTCCTGGGAAACTCGCTCATAGTTGTGTGCTCCTTGTGATTTCTGGAAAACTACGCGCACATTATCTTTATCCCGGATTTGACGTCAAGCCGGATGTCGTTCTGATTTTTAAAAAAAAGGTAACTACTCTTGCCGGAAAACAACCCAGCTAAGCAGAGTTTGTCATTTCGAGCGCAGCGGGAAATCTCACCCGTTCGCTAACAAGCATGAGATCCTTCACTGCGCTCAGGATGACAGCCTTCCCAGCAATACGGGACCCAACTTGCCCGCCCTGCGGCGGGGCTCGAGTTATTCGACCGTCACAACGCCTGACTTCACAATCTTTGCGATGCCGGTATTTTAGTCCGGCAGGTCTCCGCTGAATTCGGCAAGGCCTATGCCGTTTGTCGGGTCCGGCAGCGGTTCGCCGGGATAATGTGGCTGCCCGTCGTGGACGGTTGCCAATCCGTTGTAATAAAGCAATATCTTATTCTGCCATTTCACCGGCTGCGCGGCCGCATAGACCATTCCGCAATCGAATCGGCCCCTGGCCCCCAGCCCGAGCAAAGGTTCGCGTCCGTTTTCACGGGACCATGACCACCCATCCGGGCTGCTCACCAATTGTATATCCATGGTCTGGTTGCCGGTATGATGGCAGTTCAACAATCCGCCGTAACCGGCGCTCGTCCTGAACGGGGTGAGCCAGTAAAACTGGATGTCTGGCTCATCGTGCCCATCGGGCTCCAGCACCGTGATGGGACCAATCCAGCTCCCGTCGAAGGCGTTGCAGGTCCAGATCGAAATCCGTCGGTGCATACCTTTCAGGTTGTCGCGATCGATGGGCAAACTCGGATTGTGTTTCCAGGTTTGCTGGTAGATAAAAAATGGGCTAGGCCCAAAAGGCGTTTGCGCCCCGGGCATGGCATCAATCAAAGACATTGCGTCGTTGGCGTTCGTGATGATCGGCCTTTGGTGCAATGGCTTCCAGTCGCGCCCGTCGGCGCTCGCCGCCAGACAGATGCCGGCCGGCAGGGAAGTATCGGGGCGATCCCAATAAACCATTTTCCAGCGTTGAGCCGGATTGTTAGCGTCTGTATCCTTGAGGATCGTGGTCGGTATGAATGTGCCCCAGCCGGGCTGATTGCCCGAGCCGCGCATGACGCTATTCGTGCCGTCGGCGCCGGCGGGCTTGGACCATGAGATCCCGTCTGCGGACCGGGCAAGACATAACATGTTTTTTAAGGGGTTGTCGGCGAATCGGGCCGTGTAGTACAGCAGTAGTTCAGCGGCTGCCTCGTCCGGAATTACCGCAACCGCAAAGAGTTTTGCGCCTTTTTCCCAGTCTTGATCGGCGTGAATGACCGGTTGGCTGGATCTGTTTAAGAGCTTCATATATTAGGCACTAACCCCTCACGTTTGTACTCGCTCCCAGATCATAATCTCGGCGCCCCCCAGCAATCCAGTGTCGGCCAGGGAGTAGGATTCCATAATCAGGCTGGGATCTTCAAACGCTTCCGGTCCCTGTGAGTCGCAGGCTTCGCCTTCACCCAGGTGCAGGGGGCCGTGAGTGTTTTGGAGGGATGCTACGACTTCGATCTCAAGGTTGTTGATGCCCCCGCGAGCCTGCCGGGTCAGATCCAGACGCCAGGGCTGCCAACGCAGATCCCCGACATTTTCACCGTTCAGGCGGACGTGGAACAGGATACCCGCCGGCCGCTTCAGGCGCAGGGCCACTGCCCCGCGCATCGCCGGGTTGGAGTCCAGGTGGAACTGGGTCTGGTACACGATGGCGCCGGCATAAAACGGATAGCCCTGCTGTGTCCAGGACCCCGTAATCAGGGTGTTGGGCTCTTCGCTCAGTTCCGTGGTCCGCGGAGTTTTGAAGCGCACGCCAAAATCGCCGACGATGTAAGCGGATTCCACCTCGCTCAAGATCCCGTAATTCAGCGCGAAGTCGATGACGTTTTCGCCGGGCTTGACCAATTCAGATATGTCCATTTTGCCGAAGCCTGTGTCCCAGTGCCAGCCGGCTTTTTCGATACGGATCGTGTGCCCGTTGACAACTAACTTGCCCAGCATCAGGTTTTCGATCACCACGGCCAGCGTGCGCGCGGCGGTTAAAGTCGAATGGAACGTGTAACGGAGTATAACCGGTCCGCCTATCTGTTCAAAAGATTTGTGTTTCAGCGCTGCCCACGGTTGCCAGGCTAAGGCCGCGCGTGCTCCAAAATGCTCGGCCAGCGCTGCCCGTGCTGCATATTCCGGCATGGGCCCGAGGAATGTTTTACCTTCATCCAGGGAATACGCCAGGTGGTCGAGTACCAGTGTGTTGGGCTGCTTGCGCGTGAAACGCCAGTGTTCCGACAGGGGCTGAATGCGCGCGCGTTCCATGATCGGCAGGCGGCGGAGCGGCTTGGCATCCGCTTGCGGATCAATGGTCAGCAATCGCGATCCGCCCGGTTCCAGGCGCAGGTCGATCGCCAGGTCGCCGGGGTCTGAACCCACCCGGCGGCTCTGCAAGAGGTCCCGTGTGCCTTCAGCGGCGTCAAGTTGAGTCACCTGACCGTCTTTGCGGTGAATGCGCAGCGCTATTTCACGGCCTGCCTGGCGGTCCGTGTTGACAATAAAAAAAATGTCCTGTTCGCCGTCAACCCGGTGCTGAACGCGTAGCCCGGCCACCGGTCCGCCATCGATATCCGTGAGCCTGAACAAGTCCGGAGTTGTGCCCAGCGCAACGCGGATCGCGGCCGGATCTGTCGGGACATGAGTTACTGAAGGAGCATCGAGTAAGGTTTTCCAGCCCGGCTCAGGCAGGCAATCGGTTTCCTCCGGCGGGCGGCCGCTGAAAATAATTCGTCCGCCGGCTTCGGCAAAAGCCTTCAACAGCATGAAGGTTGCCGGTCGCCAGCTGCGTGCTTCCGGTACGATGACGGTATGATAGGCGGCGGCGCCCACGACGAACCGGCCCTCGCGGATGCTGCCCATCTCCTCTAAAAAGCCCTCGTCGCCCAGATCTGCGTCGCGCCCGTCTTCGTAAACGGTCCGCAGGCAGATCCTGAAAAAACGATCAAGCCTGGCCACGGAACGTCTGGATGGAGGCGGAACACCCGCAACGGCCGTCCTAAACTCGCGCTGGGTCTCGGCGGTTGCCGCTTCGATCGGGTGCAGGATCAGGATACCGCAATCCCGGTTGCCGGCGGACAATACTGCAGCTGTCCGACAGAAATAATCGTTCAGCGGCTTGAGCTCATCCCAGTATGACTGCTGGTAGTTCCAGTTGGTCGGGAAATCGCGCTTGCGTTTGCCCTTCATTGAATACCAGCTCAGATGCGGTACGAGGAACAATACCCCCGCGACCATGCTGGCATTGGCCATGCGTCGGAATTCCTCGAAGGAGCAGGCATGATGAGAACTGCCAAAAATTTCATTCAGCGGCGCGGGCCTACCCAGCTGGCGGGCTGCCGAAGCGACTTGGGCATAAGTTAACAGCTTGTCTTCGGTGGTCAACACGAGGGCGTCCACACCCGGACGGTGTTGGTATTTATAATGCCCCATCACTCCGCCGGCATTAAAGATGATCTGTCCTGCCAAGCTGTCTTCTTCCATAAAATGGCCCGTCATTTCCAGTTTATGGCGGGTGCACCATTCGTAGAGTGGTTTAGTATAGGCCTCCGTAAACTGACGCCGGATCGCCCGATGAATCAGGAGTCTAATGCGCCGCGCATCAGTGCCGTTAAAAAACAGAAAAGGCAGGTCCTGCCACCAGTCGCGCTCGGTCCAGGAGTGGTAAACATCCGGCAAGCCGACCCACCAGGGCACGCCGGACATGCCGCCATATAATTGCGGTTCATCGGTAAAAATTCCGGGAATAGTCTTGCCGAACTCGACAGCGAACAGCTTGCGATATTTTTCATGGGTTAATTCGATGAACAGGCGGGTCGCTTCCGGATTCAGCCGGTTGACATCCGATTCCCCGCCCCATAACGGCGCGCGCGGCGCTAAATGTTGCCAGAAGAGCAGCCGTTCATAATCGGGATCGCCTTCGGTGTCCGGCGCCTGGAGCTGGAGTGTATGGAGCATGGCGCCATCGCGCTTGAGTATGCGGTAGCTTGCCGCGAGCGTCGGCGTTTCCGGGTCGGATGGCGTGGCAGGTGGAGTAGGGGTGCCCCGGGAGAGGAGTTGCGGTTCGAGCCATGCCATCCGGTAATCGGGGCCTGCTGCCGCCACTTGGCCGCTGGCGTTGCCGCTCGGCCACATGTCCTCGTCGTACAACCATAACTTGCCGTCCGCTTCGCGGGCCGCTTCCAGGGTCGCTTCGATCGCATCCATCCATTCCTTGCCCATGTATTCGCTGATCAGTCCCGGCCGGGCATGGAAGAATGCGCCCGAGAATCCCACTTTAAGCATTTCCCGGAACTGACGCGCTGCCTTCTTCTTGTTGGACAAGCGGTCATTGATCGCCCAGAAAAGCGCCGGCCGTAGGTTGCTAGGCGGAGTTAGAAAAGTTTCTGGTTTCATGGTCCCTGCAAATAGAATATCTGTTTTTGGCGACCGTTTGTGTTTGAATATAATTAACGCATACCGTGATGCAGTCAATCAAAATCGACGCTGCATCCGGGCAGAACCATATCCGTACCGTTTAGTAAAGCCGGATAGTGGTTAACCCTTGATAATTAATACCTGAATTTTGTGCCGAGTCGGCGCAAAATTCGCCCAAATGGCGTCCCGCGAGTGACGTTCCGCGTGCCAACGCGGTCACGTGATGACGGCCGCGTAAAACTCGGCCAAACGGGGTAACCCAGTTATTTGCGAAACTTCACCTCTTTCGCCAGCGGATAATGCCTGCTTAGGCGAAAGTGAATATGGCACGATCATCGTGCCATATTCAGGTATTTAAACAATCGGAACAAATGAATCATGAATAAAGGTAAAATAATCAAATCTGAAAAGAACGACACGAGACCTTCATCGTCCCTGGATTGTCGGCATTGATGGAACTCAATCCATCCCTGGAAATCAGGAACTCGACCAAGGAAGGCGTTGTGGAGTTTTTCATACCGATAGAAAAACTGGGTCTGTCCAAGGAACAGCTTAAAAAGCTTGCAGCGGCCCCATATCATTACTTGGCGAATGCCATGGGACAGGTGCTGGTCCGGAGCCAGATAGATAAGTTCTCCAACCTGATGAGAAACAAGGATTATGGAAAGCTTTGCAGGGCTTACGTTCATAAACGCTTTGCGTTTCACAAGGCTGGAGAGAAAGCCTGCTTCCGTTTTCATCTAAATCTTCTGTACCGGCTTATAAATGACAATCTGGCCCGCGAAATCGAAACACCGGCGCAGGAAAAGCTAAAAAAGAAAAAGAAGACTAACCTCGACGCGCTGGTTTATGAAGCGGCTGCCAGGCCGTTGGAAGCGGGGCAGGGGACAGTTGAAACATTTCCCAATCAGAAGATTTCTACTCTTGACACACGACTCGGCTTCCCTATACATACTTGCCCAAGGAAAATATAGCTTCTGACAAAACAACAGCATTGAAGGAGCCAGTTCGATGACTAAGGCAAATAAGGCAGTCCGCATCGGGTTTATTGGGGCCGGGGGCATTGCCCGCTGGCAGGCTGAACTGTTGAAGAAAGTTCCCGGCGCCGAAATCGTGGCCGCGGCCGACGTCAGTTCCGGAGCGCTCGATCAGTTCAAGAAGCAATTTAATACTCCGCATGTGTTCAAGGATTGGAAGAAACTTCTGGCGTTGCCCGATCTCGATGCCGTCAGCGTCTGCACCCCGAACAAGATGCACTGTCTGCCGACCATCGCCGCGCTCAAGGCCGGCAAGCATGTGCTGGTCGAAAAACCGATGGCCATGAACGCCCGCGAGGCGCAGGCCATGGTGGATGCTGCCCGGAAGGCGAAGCGCCTGCTGCAGATCGGCTTTCAGTGGCGTTTTACGCCAGCTGCCCAGCTTTTACGCAAACGGGTGGCCAGCGGCAGTTTTGGCGACATCCTTTATGTCCGCTGCCAGGCACTGCGTCGACGCGGCATACCGAGCTGGGGCGTTTTCGGCCGCAAGGATCTGCAAGGCGGCGGGCCGATGATCGATATCGGCGTGCACATCCTGGAAATGGCCCATTTCATCATCGGTGCGCCCAAGCCAGTGAGCGCCAGCGCCGCCTGTTATACCTATCTCGGCGATAAGAAGCCGGAGGCTGTCTGTGGCTGGGGCGCGTGGGACTACAAGAACTATACGGTCGAGGATCTTGCGGTCGGGTTTATCAGGTTCGCCGGCGGCGGGTCGCTGACGATAGAGTCCAGTTTCGCCGCGCATATCGAGAAGGATATTTTTACAATCCAGATCATGGGCACAAAGGGCGGCGCTACTTTCGATCCTTTGCAGATATTTACCGACGAGCAGGGCTATATGCTGAACCTTGCGCCCGCTTTCACCGGCAAAGGGGACGGCTTCGACTACAAGATGCGCCACTTTGTCGAGTGTGTGCGTGACGGCAAGACATGCGAAGCCCCGGGCGAGGAGGGCTTGGCCGTTCAGCGGATGCTGGATGCCATTTACAAGTCCGCCGGCGCCAAGCGCGAAGTCCGCCTATAATTATGAATTGCCCGATTTTTCGGTATGCCCTGCTTTGCTGTGTCGGCATCGCTTTATTGGCGTCGGCTTGCGCCCAAGGCCCGAGTAGGATACCAGCCGAACGCAGTCCGACCGCTGCCGAGCTCCGGGATAACCGCAGCGAGGAGCGTTGGCCTTGCATGGGGACCTTGGCAACCCTTGTGGCCTGGGATGTAGATCCACTGGAGTTTGCCGGTTACGTGGCGTTTGCAAGGAGCATTCTCGACGATTTGGAAGCGAACCTGAGTGTTTTTAACTCCGCTAGCGAGATATCCGCCTTAAATCGGTCGGCCGGGGGTGCCCCGGTCCATGTGTCTCCCCGCACGCGCGAAGTGCTTGAACTTAGCATCAAGTACAGCGAGCAAAGCGATGGGTATTTCGACATCACCGTGGCGCCGCTCGTGAAGGCCTGGGGGTTTGCGGGAGGTAAGCCGCCGGCCAAGCCGCTTGATGCGGCCACGATCCGTGATGCGCTCAAGACTGTTGGCTACCGGCATATTCTTCTCTCGAACAACACCGCCCGCCTGGACGCCGCCGGTGTCAGCGTCAACCTGGGCGGCATTGCAAAGGGTTATGCCATCGATGTGTGCTATGCTGAACTGCTCAGGCAATTCAAGCCAAAGAGCATCATGCTGGATCTCGGCGGCAACATCAGGTGCGGCGGCAGCGCGTTATCAGACCGGACGCGAATTATAGGCATAAAGAATCCATTCGAGCGCGATAGCCTTGTTGGATCGATCAGACTCGGTGATGGCATGGCGATTGGAACGTCGGGGAATTATGAACAGTTTTTCATGATTGGTGATCGGCGCTATAATCATATTATCGATCCGCGCACCGGGATCCCGGTCACGGGCATGGCGAGCGTGACCGTGCTAAGCACTAATGCCGTAGATACCGAGGGCTTGTCAAAGCCCCTTTTCATATTGGGGCCGGAACGCTCCAAGTCTCTGCTGGCGGCCCGACCGTGGTGCCAGGCCTTGTTCATTCTTGACCGCCAACCCGTTGTGCTTTATGTTACGCCCGGATTTAAAGCATTGTTCACGCCCGAGCCCCGCTTTGCGGAAAGCGTGGTCGAACTGAAGTTGAATGAAACGGAAACAGGATCAAAACAGGAGGAGTCACCATGAAAGATGGAAAGCGATTAGTATGCTGCGCATTGATGTTGAGCCTGGCCATGAGCGTGCGGGCACAGGAGGCTAAGCCGTCCGAGCCGCTGCTCTGCTATATTGGGGGGACGATGCGACCGGCGGTCGAGGAACTGGCCCGGCAATATGAGACGGCCACAAAGCAAAAGATTCAGCTCGACTTCGGGGATTCCGGCCAGCTACTGATCCGGATCGGTGAAGCGCGCAAGGGGGATATCTATGTCTGTCACGATCCGTTCCTGAAGGCGGCCATGAACCAGAAGCTGGTGATCGAGGGCCGCACGATTGCCGCGCTTGATCCGGTTATTGTCGTGCCCAAAGGTAATCCCAAGGGCATTAAAGGGTTCATGGATCTTGCCCAGCCCGGACTGCGCCTCATCCTGACCGATGTAAGATATTCGACCATGGGCTATATTGTTGAGCGCATGGCAAGCAAGGCCGGGATTGCGGGCCAGCTTAACTCGAATGTTGTCTCGCGCACACGCAGCGGGGGAGAGGCGGCGAACATGGTGGGCATGCAACTGGCGGATGCTTCCATAGTTTGGAACGCGGTCGCCTTTCTACGAAAAGATAAGCTCGATGCCATCCCCATGGAGCCAGCAGTGCGCCTTAAGGCAGGGGTGGATGCGGTTACCAGCGCAACCTACGGTCAGCTCGACATGGATTACATTCATGTCACCGCAGCCGTGTTGAAGTTTTCAAAAGCCCCGGAACAGGCCAGTCAATTTGTTGAGTTCATGGTCTCGGAAGAAGGGCAAAAGGTCTGGAACAAGCTTGGTTATTCACCGATCATTCCGGCCCGGGCTGTGCTTGTCAATGTGGATGCAAAGGAGGATGCTGACGTTCAATAGCCCCGCACTATGCGGTTATACGCGCTGTTCCGGGGGTGGTGTTGGTGTGGCTTTAGTATCAGGATCTCCGGCGCAAAAAACTGTCGGCTTTCAGGGATAAACGTGCTTTACAAATGCGGGAATAGTGGGTTAATGGCAGGCCAAAAACCTGGTCAAGCGATCTTAAGCCTGGTGGTGTTTATGGCTCTGCTGGCGCCCGCGCTGTCGTCCCGTGCCTTGGGCGCGCCAACCGGGATTATTCCCCTTGATCCGAATCGTGCTAAGATAATGTCAGAACCCACCCCCACCCCCTCCCAGGAGGGGATATCGGAGTTCCTTTCCCTAGCCAGCTTTCATAGCCGCTACTCCGGCGGAGTAGGCGAGGGGGCAGGGGTGAGTAAAAATTTTCCCTCCTTGGCTGGGGCGGACGTGAGTAACAATTTCCCCTCCCTGGAGGGGTTAGGGGCGGGTTCCCAGGTTTGGCGTGTGTCAGCTTCACTCACCCTCGACCCCTTCACCCTTCCAATCACTCCGGCGCCGGCCGGGAGCTCGGACTTGGCCCCTTTGCTGGGCGTGAACATTCACTTCACCCGGGATGAACGCGGGCTCGACGCCGCCCGGGCCGCCGGATTCAGATGGGTGCGGATGGACTTGCTTTGGGCACAAATCGAAACCGAGCCGGGATGCTACAATTTTGCGGCGTACGACGGATTGCTGGCCGATCTTGAGGCGCGGGGCATGCGAGCTTTGCTGATCCTGGACTACGGCAATGCTCTGTATACCGGTGCTGCGAACATGCCGCCCGTGACGTCCGCTGCGATCCAGGCTTTTGGCGATTTTGCTGAGGCAGCGGCGCGTCATTTCGTGGGCCGTGGCGTACGCTACGAAATCTGGAATGAGCCGAACAATGACATTTTTTGGCCACCGGCGCCTGACGCCGAGCAATTTGCGGCGTTGGCGGCCGATACCGCGGAACGGGTGCATGCCGGCGATCCGGCCGCTGAAGTAACCGTTGGCGGCCTGTCTGGCATGGACAAGATGTTTCTTTTCAAATATCTGCTGGCTGGGGGCGCAGCCGAAGCCGATGCGATTGGATGTCATCCTTACCGTGAATCCGGGCCCGAAACCGCTATTGACGATGTTATCTTCTGGCGCGCACTTGTGGCGCAAATGCTGCCTTACGATCCACCCTCCTGGGTCACGGAATGGGGCTATTCGTCAGCTTGGTTCGGCGCCGGCCATTCGGCGGGGGCGCGGACGAAGCAGGCGATTATGGCATCACGTGAGATTCTGACGGCTTGGATGCTGGGCTTTCCCCTGATCATTTATTATGACCTGCGCGATGACGGCAATGACGGCTCCGAGATGGAGCACAATTTCGGATTGCTGCAACAGGATTACGGTGACAAGCCGGCCATGCAGGCGCTGCGCACCCTCTCCTCCGCCGCCGGCGGACGGAGTTATGCAGGCCGGATCCAGCTCGGGGCCAACAATTTGTATGCCATGCGCCTGGACGGCGCGAATGAGATAGTCGTGGCGTTATGGGCGAGCGAGGGCCAGAATACGGTGTTGGTGGCATCAGGCGTTGCAGCATTTACATTGTTGGGAGAGCCATTGGCGCTCCAGTCCAACGGAACGCAACAGGTCTGCACTGTGAGCGAGTCCTCTGGACCGGTGTATCTCCTCTTCCCGCGCAGCAACAGCTTTCCTTGCGCCGTTGGATCGGGCCAGGCAGTTGGCGATTATGATGGCGATCGCCTGGCCGACCCGGCCAGCTTTATTGCGGACACGGGATGCTGGACTGTTTGGATGTCCGACGCCGGCTATGCCGCTACCACGGTGGCAAATTTCCTGGGCCAAGCCGGGGATATTGCGGCAGTTGCCGATTACGATGGTGATGGCCTGGCCGATCCGGCCGTGTACCGTCCGGCCCAGGCAATCCTGGTAGCCCGTCTCTCATCCACTGGCTATAGCCAGGTGGAATTATCCCTGGCGACTGATGCAGAGGAGATTCGGGTGCTGCCCGCAGATTATGATGGCGATCATTTTGAGGATCCGGCGCTCTATGCCACACTGAGCGGTCGGTGGTTTTTATGGCTGTCTGGCGCGGGCTATGCCCGGTCTTGCGTTACCGGTTTTGGGATGGGTGAGGATCAGCCATTGGCGGCTGATTTTGATGGCGACTATCGGGCGGACCCGGCGTGCTATACCGCGGACGGAACCTGGTATTTCTGGCTTTCCGGGAATAATTATATGGCAGCTGGTCCGTTCAGTTTTGGATTTACGAACGCGACCCCGGTTGTGGGCGATTTTGATGGCGATGGCCTGGCCGATCCTGGCGTTGTTGTTTCAAATAGCGCTTGGCATGTCTGGCTATCTTCAGATCAATACGGCCATTATGGACCAGTGAACAAGGAGCCTTGAAAACCATGGAATTACTTGTATGTGGCAGTGCAGCGGCCGAGGGAATTCCGGCCATGTTTTGTAATTGCCCGGTATGTTTGGAGGCGCGGACGCGAGGCGGACGCGATATCCGTTCCCGAGCCGCCTACATGATTGGCGAAAAAATCCGAGTTGACTTCGGCCCTGACACTAACTTGCACTCCCAGCGCTACGCTCTGCCCCTGGAGCGCTTGGAACATCTGCTTGTGACGCATTCTCACCAGGATCATTGGGCTGTAGAGGACCTGGCTTGGAGGCAACCGGGATACTCGATCGTGCCCGAATCGGCTGTTCTGCATGTCTATGGCAACGAGAAAATTGGCGAGTCCATCGCCCGTTTGACTCATAACGCGCCGCTTCAGTTCCGGCTCGCTTTTCATTTGGTCGAAGCTTTCAAGTCCTTCGCGCTGGGCGCTGCTGTCACGGCGGTGCCTTTGCCGGCCGCGCACGATGCCAGCGAAGCATGCCTGAATTATCTTCTGAATGTTCAAGGCTGCCGGGTCCTCCAGGGCAACGACACCGGCTGGTGGTCTGAACCGGTTTGGGAATGCCTGGCCGGGCAGAGTCTGGATCTGATTCTACTGGACAGCACTTGTGGCAATCTTGATGTGAAAGGGGGCCACTTGAGCGGAAGGTGGGTGGTGCAGGCTAAAAAAAGACTGGCTGATATCGGCGCCCTGGCGCCGGGCTGTCGTTTCATCGCCACGCATTTCTCGCATAACGGCG